>CAVHOL010000040.1:0-25479 GCA_963637655.1 bacterium
TTCGTCCTTCTTCAGTCGCATAGCCCGCTATGCTCCTTCAGAAAGACAGAAAAATCTGCTCGGCTAAAATTCAAAAATCCATCAAAGGCAATTTTTAGAACCCGCCTTAAATATATATTGTGTTTGTATATATTGCGATACGATATAGCTTTTGTCTGCCGTGGGGGATGCCTGTCGTATGGGGACATCTGCGGTGGAGCGCCGTGGGAAGTCTGTCCTTTCGCTCCCGTCCCGGTCAGTGTGCGGCACTCCTTCTGTCCTCTGTCCTCACGGAGGCAGGGCGTAGGACAGCCGTGAAATATGGTGCAAAATTAGTCGTAATCATTTCCATAAGCGGAAATTATTTGCATCGTTTATACCTTTGTAACATTTGTTTAGGTTTTTGTGTGCACATAGCCCCGTAGGGGCGACGGTCAAAGATTTCCACACGGGGATGCCAAAAGGAGCCGTCACATACACCAGCCCCGCAGGGGCGTAACGGCCGTAGCCCAGGGTAAGCGGAGCGGCAATAGCCGCAAAGCGTCACCCTGGGTTTCATACGGCAGGGAGGACGGGTGGCCTGTAAGGTCACCACAACAACCTATGGGGATGACGGGTGCCACGTTGTCACTTGCGAAATGGCATTTGTTGTGCTGACCCTACAGGCCAGCCCTTTGTGATGCGGCCTTGACCCAGGGTGGCGTCCGTCGCTTTGCTCCGTCCTTACCCTGGACTGCGGCCGTTACGCCCCTGCAGGGCTGAGGTATGCTCCCTTCTACTCTCTACTCCTCTTCCCCGTCGCCGTCGCCGCTCATGGCGTTGCGGTATTCGGCGGGCGTGATGCCGTACTTCTTGGAGAAGAGGCGGTAGAAGGTCTGGCGCACGGGTATGCCGCACTCCTGTGCGATAGCCTCGACGGAGTAGTTGGGGCGCGACATGAGGAGCTGGGCGGCGTAGGTGAGCCGCAGGTCGTTGATGTAGGAGGCGAAGGTGACGTGGGCGTACCGCGAGAAGAGGGTGGCGAAGCGGGTGCGGGAGATGCCGGCATGGTCGGCGGCCTCGTCCCGGGTGAGCTTCGGACGCAGGAAGAGGCGGTCGTCGACGATGCGCTTCTCCACGCGCAGGAAGGCTTCGCGGTCGGCCGAGTCGTCGTCGGTGGCGGCTGCGGTGCCGGCGGGCCCGTGGCCTTTTCCCATCAGCTGGTAGAGCTGGGTCTTGTAGGAGGAGAGCTCGCTGATGAGCAGCGAGGCGGCGCGGTTTTTCTTGCGTATGATGCGGTTGTCGCGTACGATGCGCACCATGAGCAGCACGAGGATGAGCAGTGCGGTGGTCGCCCCGATGATGACGGTCTTCGACGTGCGCAGCTGCTTCTTCTGCTTCTCGATGTGCAGGGTGAGCAGTTTGTTGCCGAGACGCTCCGACATCCACACGGCGTTCTCGTTGCGCCGCCGCTGCTCGAGCGAGTCGCTGAGCGCATAGGCGCGCATGCCGGTATTGATGGCTTCCTTGTACTGTCCGAGTGCCTGGTAGGCGCGTGCCTTGTTCATGAGCAGCGTGCGCGAGTAGTAGCCGTCGATGGTGTCGTTTCCGGCGGCGAGGAACTGGCGCTCTTCGCCGTCGAGACGCCGGAGCGCTTCGCTCCAGCGGTGGCGCAGCAGGAGATAAGGCACGACGAAGGTGGCGCCCTGGTCGGTCTGCGCGGCGCGGGTCTGCATGAGCTTGCCGAACATCTGCTCGCCGGCCTTGCGCTGGCCCGTGCTCTCGTAGGCGATGGCGTAGAGGGAGTAGAAGGTGGCGAAGTCCATGTCGTCGGCCCCTTCGATGTCGGGCTGCAGGGAGTGGAGGCGATTGAGCGTGCGCTCGTAGTCGGGGCGCATGGCGAAGAGGTCGTGATAGCGCCTGTTATCGAGCAGGGCATTGGCCTGCTGGTGCTGGGCGGTGACGAGACAGTAGTAGGAGTCCCACATGGGGCTTTTCTCGGCGATCTTGCGGAAGACGGCGATGCACCGGTCGAACGACTCGAAGGCGTGGCCCATGTTGCCCACCTCGCTGTGCACCTGTCCGACGGTGAGCAGCAGTTGGGCGGCGAGGAGCTGGTTGCCGCGCTGGTAGGCTATCTCGATGCCGTGGTCGGCCACGCGCAGGCAGCGGGCATACTCTCCGGCCGAGAAATATTCGGAGGCGGCCATGTTGATGAGGCTTTCCTCCTTGTCGGGACAGTCCTTGATGCCGGGATCGTGCAGGGCCTTCATGGCGTAGTCGGCGGCCTTGTGGTACTCCATGGTGACGTTGTTGTAGATCATGGAGCGCAGGGCGTTGATGTCGATGGCGGTCATGTAGCCCTTCTGCTCGGCGGTGTCGAGCATGGCGAAGGCGCGTCCGGGCTGGGTGACGCAGATTTTCTTTATATAGTCGGCGGTGTAGTTGCCCGTACCTTTTGCAGGTACGGCGCTGTCGTCCTTGCGGGCGCTGCAGGCCGCAAGCGTAGCCGCCAGAGTGAGAAGCATGACGGCCAGTAGATGCAGAGTGTGACGTCTGTGTGTAGTCATGGTAGTCTTTATGTCTGTGAAGACATGAGGCCGGTGTGGGTGCCTTGCCTTCGTTTTTCCCCTTGCTTGATGATATTGCGTGATGACTGTGACTGTGAAGCGCCGCCCTGAATGGAGCGGGTCAGTGGGTAAAATTACGGATAAAACTGCAGAAACTATTCTGCAGCGGATAGTTTTTTTTTATTTTTTAACAATTCTTTCTCCCTACCCCACTGTCACATTTTGCCCTACTGGTAAATGTGACACGTCCTCACCCCACAGTACGACACCGCCTTCGGCCTATACACAACGGCTGGCGGCCGCCGTGTCGCAATGGTAAAAAGCGGTATTTTACCCGACGTGTCGCACTTTTACTCCCCACACAGTGCGACAATGTCGCGGCCGGAATAGGACAAGTACCCGCCGTCGGGCGCACCGGCGTAGCGGTACTTTTCCTATCTTTGCCTTTACCTAACTTTATAGGCGGGTTCTAAAAATTACCTTTGATGGATTTTTGATTTTTAGCCAGGCAGGTTTTTCCGTCTTTCTGAAGGAGCATAGCGGGCTATGCGACTGAAGAAGGACGAAAAAGATGCCGGATAAAAACAAAAAGACACAAAGAGTTTACCCGTCAAAATAAAATTTGGTAATGCGTGAAATTTTCAGAACACGCCTATAGCCTGTCCCCGCCTGACCGCAGCCCTGACACAAGAACACGCGACAGAACACGCGACGCCCACAACACGAAACACGAAAAACCATATATACCTGCCACCCCTACACCCCCTACACCCCAACACATACCCTACACCCAACACATACAACAAAACAATAACACCATAAAAACTACACAGATGAAAAGCATTACCATTATCACCAAGTGGATACGTCTGGCCGTCCTGGCCTTCTTCGCCTTTCTAGCGGGGCGCCTGCTGGCCCAGACCGTAAGCATCAGTCCGCAGACGGGCAACGTCATCTCTGCGGCCAGTTACGGCAGCGAAAGCCACCTCCCCGGCTACGGCGGCACATGGGTACACAACCAGCTGCCGCTCACGCTCATCACCTCCGATGAGGCCACGCTCACCGACAACGGACTCATGAGCGTACACGCCAACAATATCGGAACCGTCGGCACTACATTCGATGTGGTGTCGGGCAGCGCTCCCACCGCGGTCAACCACATGTCGCTCTCCCTGCCCAAGGGCTACCGCTTCACCAGTTACAAGATAGTGATGGCCTACAAGAGCGGACCGGGATGCACGTTCCGCGAAATGGACGCCGCCTTCTCCTCATCCTATCAAAGCACTGTGATCAGTCAGAACAGCACGTCTGACGTGACGCTGGCGCGCACGTCCATGACGGACAGCGACATGGGCAATGTGCTTTACTTCAAGCAAGACTTGTCGAACGGCACGTCCTACGTCACCGTCAAGTCGTTTGTCATCACCTTCGAGTGTACCGACCCCTTCACTGAGGTGCTCGCCCCCGGCGGAAGCACCGTCTACGCCTCCGACTGCGTGGCCCTGCCCTTCGCCACCCAGCGTGTGGACCTCGGCCAGATCACCAGGCAGACAAAGAACGACTACACCTCCTACAAGTACACCTACACCAACGTGCGCGACCTGCACGCCAACTTCCTGCTCTACGACAACGGCGGCATCACATCCGGCACGGCTACCGAGGGACAGAAGACCGACGGCCACATCACATCGGTCAACACTGCCGGCGGACATGCCTACATGGGTCTGGCCAACGACACCTACTGGCTTGAGGTACCCACCGACGCCCTCTCGCAGGACGGCACGACGCTCATCCCCGTGGGCTACCGCATCGTGGGCGCCACGCTGCGCTGCAGAGCCGCCGTCAAGTCGGCGCCCGTGCTCGGCCAGGACATCTACATCACCGACAACCTGGGCCGCTACCTCAACGCCTCGCTCGAGTACACCACGACACCCGTCATCTGGCATACCGACACGCAGGGACGTGTGTGGACGGGCAGCAACACGTATCTGACACATGACAAAAAATGGAGCGGCAGCCGCTCCAGTGACCTGAAGACCACTACAAGACAGAGGGATGCCCGCGAATACCAGATCGACGACAAAGGCCTGCACTGGAACGGCGACTACGTAGGCTACTCCGACGGCAAGGCCACCTATACGGGCGCCGCTGCCATCATCAGCTGTACGGCCGACGCCGGCGCCTCCTCATACACCGTGAAGCTCTACGACAAGACCGGCGACAACGTGGCCGCCACCGCCGCCGTCAGCGGAGAGAGCCCCTCGCAGGAGATCAGCGTCGACGGCCTCAACAACGACGCCGTGAAGTTCACCGTCGAAGGCCTCGCCGACGGACAGACCGCCCACGTCAGCCTCGAGGTGCAGCTCGAAGCCCTCAACCCCTACATCGACAAGGTAGACGTGGTGTGCCGCCAGGACGACGGCAGCCGTACGCTCTCCAACCAGTACCTGGCCGACGACTTCACCATCGGTGCCGACGGCGCCGTAGACTTCAGCGTGCCCACCAACTTCGCCGCCGGCAAGATGCGCTTCTCCTTCGAGCAGCTCCACAGCAAGAGCGCCGACGACACCTACGGACCGCTCGCCGAGGGCGGCAACGCCCGCTACCAGTTTGTACGCTCGGCCTACTACGACCTCATCGGCGAGAACCTGCAGGCCCACCGCTCCGAGGCCGCCGACCATACCTACGCCGACAAGGTGAGGGTGGAAGTGGCCGGCGACAAGGCCTTCCGCTGCAACAACTCCGACAACTATACCACCGGCACGTCGGGCGACGGCACCTTCGTCTACGAGGAATACCGCTACACCAATGATACCTACGCCTCGCAGGGCGGACAGTGGAGCGCCGTAGAACTGGCCTCGGGCGACAGCCGCGACTGCTACCTCGTCACCGCCGACGAGACCCGCTACAACATCGCCCCCACCACCACGCCGCGCCATGCCTACTACGCCTACTACTATACGCGCATCACGCTCAAGACCGAGAACTACGAGCCTGAGCTCACCTACACCACCGTCTACGACAACGCCACGCTCAGCGGCGGACAGGACAGCAAGAAGTGGGTGGGCGTGAGCGTCGCCCTGCGCAACACCGATACCGGCGCGCTCCTCGACAAGGGCGAGGGCTACGTCTACGCCCGGCAGATCATCGACCAAATGACGGCCGACATCGCCGACGCCAAGACCGGTGCTCCCGCCGACACGCGCCACATACTCTACCTCGACGCCAGCGGCATCAACTCCGTGCTCTACAGTGCCGACGACGCTACGCTCGGCAAGATAGACGACATACTCGACGTGCTCGCCGCCAACGCCCTGATCTACCTGCCCAAGGGCGTGTCGTACAAGGCCGACAACGTGGCCACCCTCTCCATGGCCGGCGACGACTATGTGGCCGAGAACGACATCGTGCTCACCGACCAGCAGCCCTTCTTCGCTCCCTACGACATCCGCATGAACGCCGCCAACGAGGTACGCTACACCCGTCTGGTCACCCGCAACCACACCGGAGCACAGTGGCTCTCGCTCGCCCTGCCGTTCACCGTGGCCGTCGACGGCCAGGGACAGTACGCCAGCGACGCCGACGGCTGCGCCTTCACCTTCTACACGATGAACGCCGACAATGCACTCGACAACATGACCATGGCCAACAGCCACGACTACCAGGTCGACGGACACTTCTCGCCCTACACCGCTGCCACGGCTACCGAGGCCAACCGCCCCTACCTCGTGGGCATCGACGGCGCACTTGACGGCGACGGCACGTCGGCAAAGGCGGTCTTCACCGTACGCCAGAAGGGATCGACCATCGCCCGCACGCCCGTCACGGCCGACAGTCCGCTGCTCACCGGCGAGACCGCCAGCGCCACCGTGGGCGGCACCGGGGCCACGCTCACCGCACGCGGCTCGTTCTGCGGAGTGACCGTGCCCAAGACCGACGGCATCTTCTACTTCAACAAGAGCCTCTTCGTATCCTCGCTCAACCTCGACGACCGCTACAGCGACGTCTACGTGATGCCCTTCCGCGGCTACTACACCGTAGAGGGCCTGCCCACCACGCTGCGCTTCATCCAGATCTCGCTTGAGCCGGCATCTGAGCCGACCGCCATCGGCGACACCGACGCACCGGCCTCCGGCCTCGTCCTCACCGCCGGCGACGGCACGCTCACCCTCACCGCCGACCGCGACATGCAGGCCACCGTGCGCACCGTCAGCGGACAGACCGTCGTCTCGGCCGCGATGAAGGCCGGCGAGAGCCGCACCGTCAGCCTGCCGGCCGGCATCTACATCGCCGGCGGAGAGAAAGTGCTCGTCAGATAGTGCCCCGTGCAGCGGGCGCCTGCTCCGGCACACCCCGCAATGTTGCAAGAGAACAATATCCGTCCGGCGCACGCGCCGTGCGCCGGACACCATCAGATAACCAGAAAATAACAAGACGACTATGAAACGCAAGAAATATCTCTCACCCACCGTCAAGGTGGTCACCCTCTCCGAAAAATACTGCCTGCTGGCCGGTTCGCAAGACCCCTGGGCCGACTCCAAGGACAACACCGGAGGATGGGAAGACGACGAGGAGGACTCCGGCACAAGCCCCATTTGGGGGATACAGGAGTACGAGGACGTGTATTGAAGAAAGGGTTGCCGTCAAGACAAAACACGGTCGGACAATGGTCACGGCCGAAACAATGGTCACGGTCGAAACAATGCACGGCCGAAACAATGCACGGCCGAAACAGCATCCGCCATTCCCGCCCCTGTAGGGGGCGCATAATATAGGATAGGGGCTTGCCCCTATCTCACGAGCATGCCACAAACATTGCCCCTGTAGGGGGCGCATAATTAAATTGAACACGGTTGAATTATGCGCCCCCTACAGGGGCTTTTTTATGTAGCAACAAAAAAAGGTAGGGGCGAGCCCCTACCCTATATTATGTCGCCCCTACGGGGCTTTGCGTCAATGCACCACCCCATGAGACACGCTATATTGTGTCCCTACGGGGCTTTGGGTCATTGCGCCGCCCTACGGGATACGCTATTGCGCCGTCCCGCGGGGCTTTGCTTTCTATCACTTCACTGCTACCTTGGCGGTGGCGGTGTGGCCTGCGGCGTCGCTGGCCTTCACCACATAGATGCCCTTGGTGAGAGTGCAGGCGGTGCCGGCAGACTGGGCCACCTTGTGGCCGTCGAGCGTGTAGACGGTGAGGGCCGTTGCGCCCTGGGCGCTGACAGCGTTGCCGTCGACGGTGATGACGGGCTTGGCTGCGGTCTCGGCATCGCCGATGCCGGTAGCCACATGGTCTACGGTGACGGTACATACGGCCGAGAGGTCGCCGGCGGTGACGGTGACATGGGCCACGCCGTCGCTGTGGGCCTTGACGAGGATGGTGGCTGCGCCGTCCTTGGTGGTGGTCACCTCTACGGTGACGGCCGTGCGGTTGTCGCTCGACACCTCGATGGCCGATGCGTCGGCACCGTATACGGTAGCCACGATGTTCTGCGTATCGCCGTTGTCCATGAGCAGGGCGTCGTCGCTGAGGGTCAGGGCGAGGGCCACGTTCTCGAAGTAGAGCACGGGTGCGGCCGGGGTCTCCTTCCAGGGAGCGACGGTGGTCTGGCCGTAGGCATAGCCGAGGTCGGTGAAGAAGTCGGTGTCAAGGGCTGCGGCGGTCACGGGAGCACCGTCGACCTCGGTATCCTTGGAGGTCTCGGGGGCCGAGGTGCTGTAGTTGGAGGAGAGGCCGCCCTCTACCGAGGGAGTCTCGTCTTCGCCGTAGTACTCGTTGGCGATGGTCCAGCCGACGATGGCGTGTACGGTGGCGTCGGTGGCGTCGGCGTTGACGGTGCCGGTCGACACGCATCCGGTGACGGCCTGCGACTGCTCGGTGCTCCAGTCGCTGCTGAGGTTGCCCACGATACCGCCGGCGGAGAGTCCGTTCCAACTGGCTTCGGTGGCGTTGACCGTACCGTCGAAGAGGCACTTGACGATGGGTCCGCGCATGCTCTCGCCCACGATGCCGCCGATGGTGTTCTCGGCGGTGAGGATACCGCCGGCGTGGCAGTCGGCGATGGTGTCGTTGGCCGATACCGAACCGACGATGCCGCCCACGGCCGAAGCGCCGGTCAGGTCGGCGTCAGAGGCGCAGGCCCTGACGGTGGTGGTGGTAGCGGTCTTGCCGATGATGCCGCCCACGCGGTTGGAAGAGGGTGCGTTGACCGTACCGTGGAAGGAGCAGTCGCTGACCGAAGAGTAGAGCGAGGCTGCACCGAGGATGCCGCCGACGGTGGCGTCGTTGTCGCCGCCATCTATGCTGGCGCCGAAGACGTGTATGCCGCTGATGGTGTCCTGCACGGCCTCACCGGCCACGATGCCGACAAACTGGTTGTCGGAGGTGAGGGTGACGGTGGGGTCTACGAAGACGATGTCCTTGACCGATGCGTTCTCGTCGAGCGAACCGAAGAGTCCGGCGTGCGAGTCGGTCGAGGCGATGCTGAGGTTGGCGATGTGGTGGCCGTCGCCGTCGAGCGAACCGCTGAAGGCGGGCACCGGCGTCCAGTCGTAGTTGTAGGTGTCCATGTCGATGTCGGCTACCATGCGGTAGGAGGCCGACGGCTCGGTGGCCATGTACTTCATGTCGCCCACGGTGGAGATGAGGTAGGGGTCGGACTTGCTGCCGTTGCCGCCCGCGGCAAACTTGACGAGGGGCAGGGCGTAGAAGTTGAGGTCGTACTGCTGGGTGCCGTCAGAGTAGTAGGCCACGAAGAGCTCGCTCTTGGCGTCGTCCATGCTCACGATCGATGCGGTGCGGAAGGCCTTGTCGTCGTCGCCGCGGAAGGAGCGCATCACGGTGCCGTCCTCCTTGGCGATCTCGAGCACGTTGTCGATGACGTTGGAACCGTCGGTGCGGCGCTTCTTGGCGATGTAGATGTACTCCATCTCGTCGTCGGTGTCGAAGAGGTAGGGGTTGAGCGAGGTGCTGTTGACGAGCGGGGTGAAGTACTCGCCCTGCTCGCCGAGGTTGAAGCTGGCGAAGTGGTCGAACGTCAGGTCGGGGTTGTACCATCCGAGGCGGGCGATGACGTTGCCGTCGTCGTCAGACGTGGCGTTGCGCATGCTCACGACATACTGGTAGCCCTCGCCGTTCTTGTCGGAGGGGTAGCGGTCGATGGTGGTGGTGATGCCCTCGCCGTCGATCTCGGCGGGGAAGAGGGTCTTGTTCTCGCAGGCGGGCACGTCGACCATCTGTATCTGCTGTCCGTCGCCCACGGCCTGGAGGAAGGCCATCTGCTGGCTCTTGCCCTTGATGTCGTTGAGGTAGAACCACTCGTTCTCGGTGGCGTTCTGGCAGACGGTCTTGATCTTGTTGCCCTCGTGGTCGTACACGTCGAAGTCGTAGGTGTTGTCGTCAGACGAGGTGTGGTAGTCCACCCAGGTGACCACATAGCTGAAGTTGTCGGCGTCGCCGAAGTATCCCTTGCTCAGGTCGTAGTCGCTCATGCGGCCGAAGGCGGCCATGCGGTAGGAGGCGTCGCCCGATGCCTCGTCGACGGGTATCGACACTGAGTCGACCAGGGCGAAGCGGCGGTTGTAGGTCTTGAGCACAAAGTGGTTGTTGGGGGTGACGATGATGTCCTGGGTGTAGTCCTCGGGCATCGTGCAGTAGGCGGTGTCGTACTGTGCCACGACGTAGTAGGGCTGGTCATCGACGATGAAGCAGCTGATGTAGGCGCCGTCCATGTAATTGATGTTGTCGTAGTCGATGGCCATCGTGTTCTCCACGTAGGGCGCGTCCGTGCCCCATGTGGGGGGAGCGATGAAGTCGATGGAGACGTACTCCTTGTCGCCTACGGTCTTGAGCGTCGGCACGATGAGGCGCTGGTAGGTGTTCCATCCCTTGGAGGCGTCGAAGAACATGCCCGAGCCCTCGCACTCATAGGCCACGCCGCTGCCGTCGATATGGTAGGCGCGGGTGAGGTAGAGGCCCTGGTAGTTGTTGGAGGCGTTGCCCACGGCGTGTATCGACACCATGGCCTCGGAGGTGCTCTCGTCCTTGTCGAACATCTTCTTGGTCACGGCGCCGTAGAGCTCGATGCTGTTGACGGTGAGCGTGTCGGGGATGTCGACCGTGAACTGGCCGGCCTGCTTGTTGTCGCTGTCGTAGAGGGTGATGGTGGAGCCGGTGTAGTAGTAGCCCGAGGTCTCAAAGTTCTGGGTGTAGTACCACTGCGAACCGTCGGGGCCTACCACCCAGCCGAATCCGGGTGCCGATGCCGTGCCCACAGGCGCATCGTCGACGGCACGCGGGGCGACCGACGCGCGGCCGAGGCCCATCTGGCTGAAACGCAGCTCCGACGACTTCTGCGTGCGCATGCCGGGCAGCGACACGCTCCACTGCGAAGTACGGTGACCGGACATCTTCTGCGGCGTGGCCGCCGATGCACCGGCCAGCCCTGCACACGCCATGGCGAGCGCAAGACAAAGCGTAGAAATCTTCTTCATAAAACCAATCTTTTTAGTACTTAAAAATATTATTTGTGAGAACAATTGTGTGTGAAATGACCATGTACTGTCACGCCTGACGTATATTTATACCTTTAATTTCCAATAAGATACCTGTTTTCACTTTTCTTGTGCAAAGTTACGCTTTTATCCGCTTTTTCGGGGCGCGATGCACGCGGGTTAACATTTATTTGGAACACAAAAGCGTGGTACGGGTAAGACGAACCGTGATTTTGGCAAGACGGGAAGGCGGGAACGCAAAACATAGCCCCGTAGGGCGGCAAAATAAGGCCCAGCCCCGTAGGGGCGACATAATATAACAATAAAAAATTCGCATTTTCCCCCAAACCAAATTCCCCGCGGCTTGGCAGACCACGAATAAATGTATAACTTTGTATCGTGGCACACTTGCGCCGCAAACCGTAACCCGACAATCCGGAAAAACAACCTTCACCACCAATGAACAACAAACGACTATTCACGGCAGCCCTCCTCGCCCTCGCCCTGGGCACGGCTGCACAGGCACAGGACGACGCCTTCGACCTCAGCAGCCAGCGCGGCGAGAAGCAGGACGTCAACATGGTGCCCGGCTACAAGGCCGACCACCAAGGCCTCATCGTCAACCCCACACCCCACGCCCTCAGCGTAGACCGCAGCCAAAGGCTCGACATCTCCGGCGGCGTCGCCCTGACCGACAGGCAGGGCAAGTTTGCCGGCGACATCGCCTTCCTCACACAGGCCAAGAAGGGCGTGCGCCTCACCATAGACTACGGCGAGCGCCAGGCCAGGAAGGCCGGACTCGCACGCATGGTGTCGGGCGCCTATCTCCTCACCGCAGGCAAGAAGGGCATCGACATCGTGGGCTACGACGAGCGCGGCGCCTACTACGCCCTGCAGACCCTCAGGCAGATCCTCTCCTCGCCCGTCTCGGCCGACGGACTGCCCTACCTCACCTGCAACGACTACCCCGACCTGCCCGACCGCGGCGTGGTGGAGGGCTTCTACGGCACGCCCTGGTCGCACGAGGTGCGCCTCTCGCTCATCGACTACTACGGACGCAACAAGCTCAACTGCTACGTCTACGGACCCAAGGACGACCCCTACCACAGCTCGCCCAACTGGCGTCTGCCCTACCCCGACGACCAGGCCCGCAACATCGCCGAGCTGGTGGAGGCCTGCCGCCGCGCACGCGTAGACTTCGTATGGGCCATACACCCGGGCAAGGACATCAAGTGGAACGAGGAGGACTACCGCAACCTTCTCCACAAGTTCGACCTCATGTACGGCCTCGGCGTGCGCACCTTCGCCATACACTTCGACGACATCGACGGCGAGGGCACCAATCCGGTGCGCCAGGTAGAGTTGGTCAACCGCCTCACACGCGAGTTTGTCAAGGCCAAGGGCGACGTGGCCCCGCTCATCGTCTGCCCCACCGACTACTCCAAGCTCTGGGCCAAGCCCGGACCTGACGGCCCGCTCGCCATCTACGGCAACCAGATGGACAAGGACGTGCGCGTCTTCTGGACCGGCGACGTGGTCTGCTCCGACCTTACCGCCGAGACGCTCGACTTCGTCGACCAGCGCATCAAGCGCCCCGCCCTCTACTGGTGGAACTTCCCCGTGACCGACTACGCCCGCCATATCGTCATGCAAGGCCCCGCCTACGGGCTTGACACCTCGCTCACCGACAAGCAGACCTGCGGCGTGCTCTCCAACCCCATGGAGCACGGCGAAGCCTCCAAGCTCGCCCTCTACGGCACGGCCGACTACTGCTGGAACGTGGCCGCCTACAACCCCATCGACAGCTGGGAGCGCGCCATCGAAGACCTCACCCCCGAGGCACGCGACGCCTACCGCACCTTCGCCATACACTCCACCGACACCGAGACCGGATACCGCCGCGCCGAGTCGTGGGAGACCGAGACCTTCCGCCTCGGCCACTACACCCAGGCACAGTATGACGCCCTCGCCGCCGAGCTGGCGCGCGTGGAGGCCGTGCCCGCCGAGATGAAGGCCAAGTGCCGCAACCGCCTGCTCATGGCCGAGCTGTCGCCGTGGCTCGAGGAGTTCGGACACCTGGGCGCACGCGCCTCACGGGCCCTGAAGCTCATGCAGACCTACAAGTCGGGCGACGACCAGGAGTTCTGGAGCGGATACGTGGCCAACCTCATGTCGAAGGACGAGCGCGCCAAGTACGAGGCCCACAAGTCGGGCACGATGAAGCTGCAGCCCTTCTACGAGAACGCCATGGACGACATGGCCTCCGGCTTCTTCCGCCGCCTCACCGGCGAGGTGCCCGCCTTCTACCACGGCGTAGGCTCCTACCCCACGCTGCGCACCACGCAGAACAAGCTCATGTTCGACAACGACACCACCACCTACTACACCTCCGGCACCAGCCAGTCTACCGGCGACTGGATCGGCGCCGACCTGGGCTGCGTGCGCCCCGTGCGCGAAGTGCGCATACTCCAGGGCCGCAACTCTGTCGACGACGTCGACTACTTCGACCACGCCATTCTCGAATATTCCGTCGACGGCAAGGACTGGACCGCCCTCACCGGCGAGCTCTGGCGGCAGTACGTCGTGACCTGGAAGGGCACGCCCGTCGACGCCCGCTACCTGCGCCTGCGCAAGCTCGAGTCGGAGAAGAAGAACTGGGCCTCCGTGCGGTCGTTTGAGGTCAACCCGGCCGACGCCTCCACCCTCGGCTTCTCCCTCGAGAGCACCGACGAGACGGCCGCCCTCCGCGCCTTCGACAAGAACCCCTGCACGGCCTTCGCCCTCGACGGCCATGTGGCCTTCGGCGTGCCCGCCGCCAAGACGTGCTACACCTTCCTGCTCGCCCTCGACGGCGGCCAGCCGCTCCGCGCCACCCAGTACGACAAGCGCGGCAAGGCCATCGCCACCACCGACATCACCACCCCCTTCTTCCAGCTCCCCGTCGACAAGCGCACCGTGCGCATCGCACTCGACGGCAAGGCAGAGGTGTTTGAGGTGATGGGAGAATAGACACGCCGAACGGCACACCAAGCCCCGCAGGAACGTCCTGCATTGCGCAGACGCGACACAATTCCATAAAGGGAACCGCATACAAACGCAACACACCAAGCCCCGTAGGGGTATCCACATTGCGCAAATGCGATATTCCCATAGAGGAAACCGCATACAAACGCAACACACCAAGCCCCGTAGGGGCGGCATAATACAGGGTAGGGCCTCGGCCCTACCTTTTTCGTATATACCCCAAACGTTGCCCCTGTAGGGGGCGCATAATTCAACATTAGATTGCACCACATATGTTCATTCGTGAGATTACTTCCCTTCGGTCAGTGGGTCTTCGACAAATCTCGTTGGATTCGTGGTTCATAAAAAAAACACACGCAGATTGGAGTGGTTAACCACGAATTTTACGAATCTCACGAATAAACATATGCAACCGTTATTCGTGAGATTCGTTATATTCGTGGTTAAAAGAGTACCGAGGTTGATATTAACCACGAATCCAACGAATTTTCACGAATATAGAAATGCATTATTTATTCGTGAGATTCGTTGGATTCGTGGTTATAAAACCCAAACAATACATGCTGTCAATGATTTGAATTATGCGCCCCATACAGGGGCAATGTTTGGGGTATATACGAAAAAAGGTAGGGCCGAGGCCCTACCCTGTATTATGCCGCCCCTACGGGGCTTTGTGTGTTACGCCCCCTGCGGGGGCTTTGTGCTCAGATTTTCGTTCCTCCGATTAGAGGGCGAACTTGTAGCCTACAGTGAACTGGAACACGCTGTTCTTGCTGCTTGTATTCCAGTCCTTGCCGATGGCCTCCTTGATCTTGGCATCGTCGGCCCACTTGGTCACGCCCCAGTTGTAGCGTGCGTCGAGGACGATGTTGCTGAACTCGTAGCTTACGCCTACGGGGATGGAGAAGTCGAAGCTCTTGACAGCGTCGCCGGCATTCAGGCTGGCGCTTGCCTTGCTGGACGACATGTCCCACTTGCTGTTCACCTTGAATGCGGGCTGGATACCGAGCTTCACTGCGAGGCCCTTGACTACATACACATTGGCCATGATGGGGACGTTGACATAGTCGTGCTTGAAGGTGATGTAGTCATTCTTTGCACCCTGCATGGAGTAGAGGGCACCTGCGCTGAGGGAGAAGAGGTCGGTGATCTGGTACTCGAACTCGACACCTGCTGCAAGGCCGATGCGGGGATCAAGGTTGTTGCCCTCGGTGAGGGAGGCTACGTTGATGCCCACCTTGGGCTGGATGGTGAAGGTACCTACTGAGTGCTGTGCAAACGAGGCTACGGATACGAACATGGCAACGGCCATGAGAATCATTTTTTTCATACTTCTAAGTGTTTTGTTGGTTTTTTATCGCTTTTTGTGTCTGGGGCCGGCATACTGCCGTTTCCCCGTGATTCTGTACATAAATGGTGTATAGCTGCAAAGTTATGTATTTATTCGATACGGCAAAGTATATTTGTATATTTATTTATCCCCTATTTTACTATTTTCTTGTTCTAAATATCCGCCTTTTGCCCTGATGTAGTCCAAAAGGTCCGAAAAGAGGGCATTGTGGCGCAATATGAGGGGGTTGCCGGTCATGATCATCTGCCGGCGGGCGCGGGTCACGGCCACGTTGAGTTTGCGGTCGATGGTGCGGCCGTCTTCCTCGACGCTGCTCGAGGTGAGGAAGTCGAGCTGCCAGCGGTGGTGTATGGTGAAGGAGTAGACGATGACCTCGCGCTGCGACCCCTGGTAGCGCTCCACGGTGTCGATGCTCACGCCGTCCATGCCGCTGAGTCCGCGGCGGGCGATGGCCTTGCGTATCATGGCGATCTGGGCACGGTAGGGCACGATCACGCCGACAGTGCGGGCGGCGTCGAAGCGGCTGCCATAATAGTATTGTATGCGCGCGAGCACGTCGGCCACGATGTCGGCCTCGGCCGCGTTGACCTTGTCAGACACGCTGTCGGTCGTGCCCTCCGACGGGAGGAACACCATGCGGCGGGAGGCGAGCAGCGCCCCGAGCGCATCGCCGGCCGCGGCCGCGGGGTAGCCCAGCGACGTCTCCTCCTGGTGGGGCAGGGGCACGGGCTGCAGCCGCTCACGGAAGTAGAAGGCGCGGTTGGGCCACTCGGCGATGTCGGGGTGCATGCGTCCCTGGCGGCGCAGCACACCGATGAAGTCGGTGCGGCCCGCCGCGCGCTCGTGCCGTATGAGGCGCTCGAAGAGCGAGTCGCGGCAGTCGGTCAGCGAGAGGGACCGCAGCGACTCGTCGCTGACGGCCGACTCTGCGGTGCTCTGCTGCACGACGGCGGGCAGTTGCTTGTAGTCGCCCACGAGGATGAAGCGGCCGATGAGCGGCTGGCCGTCGCCCCCGGTATGGCGGGCGAGCAGGCCCACGATATTGGGTTCGGTGATCTGGCCCGCCTCGTCGACCACGGCGAGCGAGAAGCGCTTGAGCGAGAAGATGAAGGGGCGGGCCGACAGCGTAGAGGTGGTGCCCACCACCACGCGCGCCCCGGCCACCGTGCGGCGCAGAGCGTCGAGGCTGGTCTGTGCGCCTGCGGCCTGGCTGACGAGGTACGGGCGGAAGGCCGCGTCGCAGCTGTACTCCGACCCCATGCGCAGGAAGGGTATGCCGGCCGAGAGGAGCATGGCGCAGATCTCGTCAACGGCACGGTTGGTGTACGACATGAGCAGCACGCTGCCCCCGGCATCGGTGAGCTCCTCCTCGACGATATAGCGCAGGGCCATCGAGGTCTTGCCCGTGCCGGGAGGGCCTACCAGCAGGTAGTAGTCCTGGGCCTGTCGGGCGTGTAGCAGGATGTCGTCGTAGGAGGGGTGGTAGGGCCGGGTGAGCGTCACCGCCGGGTCGCGGCGCGGCGCACGGCGGCCCAGGATGAGGTCGCGGCGGGCGGCCGGGGCGGTGAGAAACTCGTGGAGCGAGCGCAGGGCAGCGCGTGTGGAGGCATCGCTCGAGGCATGCTCCACGGCCCAGTACATGCGGTGCGGCCCGCGGTCGGGCAGGTCGAAGACACGGGGATTGCGCTGTCCGTCGTTGAGGTGTATGACGAGGCGGTCGGTGCCGATCTCGGCGGCCACGCCCTTGAAGAGGATGGCGTGCCGGGCGTCGGGCTCCTCGCCGTCGCGGTAGGCATAGAGGTACACCATGTCGCCGCGGCGGAAGTTGGGCAGGAAGTCGTCGCCCTGGTCGGGCACGGCGAGCGTGAGGGTGTCGTAGCGCCCGGTACTGTCGCTCCGGGTGCGCTCCACGACGGTGAGGGCGGTGTATATCTTGCCGGCCTCGCGCTTCTGTGCGAGCGGCATGGTCCACAGGTCGGCGGCGCACTCGCCCACCCCCTCCTCGGTGCCGACCTTGGAGAGCAGGTGCTCGCGCATGACAAAGGTGGCCATGCGCGCGAAGTAGGCCCGCGTGAGGTCATCGGCCGTGTGCAGCGGGTCGGTGACGGCACGCAGCTGGGGCAGGAGGAAGCGCTCGTAGAATGACGACTGCAGGCGGGCGGTGTTGAGCCGCTCGGGGGTGAGGAAGGGTATGTAGTCGGCAAATCCGCGGCGGGCCATGCCGCAGTCTACGGCCACGATGAGGTTGCGCAGGCGCAGGGCCTCGCGGAAGAGCGACTGCAGCGACTCCACATAGAGCAGCCCCTGCTCGGGGGGGTACTTGGAGTAGAGCAGCCGCACGTCGATGGCCTGCGGCCGCAGGCTGAAGTTGTAGCGCAGCACGCCGTAGTAGAGCAGCACCTGCACGAAGTGCTTCTCGACGTAGCGGCTGCCGTGGGCGCCGGCCGACCCGCGGGCAATATAGGGGTTGGAGCCCGACTTCTGCTCGACGAGCAGCCGCTTGTCGGTGGTCATGAGGTCGACACGGCCCTGTATGCCGAGCCGCTCGCAGACAAACGAGGGTTCGACGAGGGCCCGCTCGCGGCTCTCGCCGGCAAAGAGGGCGTCGACGGCGCGGCGTATGTTGTCGCTCTGCCGCCGGGCGTCGGTCTTGAACTGCACGGGGTCGAAGTCCTCGCAGGTGGCGTACTCGAGGGCGCGGCGGCGGAAGGAGGTGCGGAAGGTGTCGTCGGCCGAGGCCGCAGGATCGTTGACGATGTCGTCGAGCGCGCTGCCGGCAAAGTCGCCCAGCAGGGTGTGGCGGGTGTTGGCGGGCGGACGCAGGCGGCCCACGGTGTAGAGCAGGGGGTGGTGGCCGTACTCCTCGAAGCAGGCGGCGATGGAGGAGATGTCGGTGAGCATGTCGGGCTCCACCACCACAAGGCCGGGGCGTATGGTGCCGTCGGCATCGGCGGTGCAGTCGAGGAGGTTGAGCTGCAGCCCCTCGCGCATCAGGGGCGCGAGGTAGCGGCGGTCGAAGGTGTCGGAGGAGAGGTCGGCCACGGCGTGGGCCGGACAGTCGGTCTGGTCGATGTCTATGGCGATGCGCAGTCCGTCGGCGCGCGTCACGCGGCAGCGTATGTAGCGGTAGTCCGGCCGGCGGGCCTCCTTCTGCTCGCGGCCCAGGGCGGGCAGCCGCTCCTGCAGCCGTGTGGGGACGGGCGTGCGCGTGACGGCCGAGACCAGCAGAGCCAGGGCGCGGCAGTCGTAGAGACGGTCGGCAGCGGCGACGGGCTCGCGGCGGTTGCTGTCGCGGCGCATGCGCTGCACGGCTATGGTGTCGGCGGTGGACAGGCGGTAGAGGCGGCAGGTCTCGCCCACCTGCGAGAAGAGGTTGCCGTAGGCGTGGGGCGTGTCGCTGAGGGCCCTGCGGCACACCACGACGAGCGTCTCGTGCATCAGGCGGTTGGCCGCCGGCCCCTCGGTGCCGGCGATGAGGAGTATGCGGTCGTAGATCTCGGCGGTGTCGGCCGGGAGAGAGGACAAAGAAGAAGAAGATGTGGCGGTCATCGGGAGACGGTGCTGTGTGCGGCGGTGAAAGGACGGCCGCCGCTATACGATGGAGATGACGCTGCCGTTGTAGGCGGCACGGTAGCGGGTGAGGCCCTTGCCCTGGTCGCCCTTGGTGATGTTGCCGCCGGTATTGAGGTTGTACTCGCGGTGACAGGTGGGGCACACGGCTATGCCGGTATTGCGTATGGCAAGGGTATGGGCGGTCACGGGTACGGCGTCGGGGTCGAAACAGTTCGGGCACTCCGTGTCGTAGCCGTAGAAGGTCGTCGTGGCCGCAAGGTTGGCATAGCCGAACACCAGGCCGTTGTTCATGCCGAGGGTGACGGTGGTGCGCTGGTCGACGGCGGTGAAGATGATGTCGTCGGTCAGGCCCTCGGTGGTGGCGAAGCGGTAGTAGGAGGCTCCGCCCTTCATCACCTTCGACACCTTGCAGAAGATGCCGGGCGAAAGGGGGTTGACGGCACTGAGCAGCGCACCCGACGAGGCGTGCTGGGCGGTGTCGAAGACAAACCGGCAGGGGTAGGTGCTGTAGGTGTTGTCGCCGGTGCAGCCGAAGGGCGTGGCCGATGCGGCGGCGAGAATGGCGGCGGCGAGAAGGCGGCGGATGGTTCTTTTCATGCGGTCGTTGGGGAAGAGAGGGTGTGGGAAAAAACGGGAAAAAGGCATGTCCCCCCCTGTGCAGGGACGTGCCTTGTGTCATGCCTTGTGTCAGATATTGGAGTAGTCGATGGCCTGCAGGGCGTCGGCTATCTTCTCGATGCCCTCGGTGAGGGGCTTGGTCACCATACCCTTGAGCATGAAGGGGATGTCGGCCTTGATGGTGAGGCGCATCTTGCAGGAGGCGGCGGTGACGGGCAGGAGCTGTATCCAGAAGTTGAGGGGCACGGGGCTTTTCTGTGTCTCGAACTTGATGCACTTGGGCTCCTCGCGGTCGACGATGGCGAAGGCGATGTCGCCCACGGGCGACACGTTCACCGAGAGGGTGTCGCGGTCGAAGGTGAGGTTCTGTATCTTGTCCTGGGGCAGACGGTCCTTGATGCGGCTGAGATGGCTGAGGTCGCTCAGCATGTCGTACACGGTCTGCTGGGGATGGGGTATCTCGCGGACGGAACTTTCAAATTTTGCCATATGATGTCGTGTGTGTATGTGTTGCAGTGTGTGGGAAAAGGAGGGACGGGCGCTATCACATATAGCCCCGTAGGGGCGACGGAGGACGCACAAACCCGCAGATGGGGACGGTGGAAAGACGGGCGCTATCACATATAGCCCCGTAGGGGCGACATAATATAGGGTAGGGGCTTGCCCCTACCTTTTGACGGTGTCCAACCAACTGCCCCTGTAGGGGGCGCATAATTAAATTGACGGTTGAATTATCCGCCCCCTACAGGGGCAACGTTTCCACCGTATTGCCAAACGGTAGGGGCGCGCCCCTACCCTATATTATGCCGCCCCTACGGGGCTGGGATTGCCGTGCTGCGGGCCGGTGTCCTCCCTGCTCTTTTATTCCTACGGGGCTGGGATTGCCCTATTGATATTGACTTATTTGCCCCACGCGGCGGGATCCTTGCGCCATGCGTGCAGCAGCTCCACGTCGCTCTCGGCGATATAGCCGGTGGCGAGCGCTTCGGCCACTACGTGCTCATAGTCGGTGAGGGTCTCGAGGTGTACGCCGGCATCGGCGAAGGCCTTTTCGGCCACGGGGAACCCGTAGGTGTAGGAGGCGACCATGCCCACCACCTCATATCCGGCGGCGCGGAGTGCCTCGACGGCCTTCAGGCTGCTGCCGCCGGTAGAGATGAGGTCCTCCACGACGACCACCTTGGCGCCCTGGGGCAGCTCGCCCTCGATGAGGTTCTGCATGCCGTGGTCCTTGGCCTTGCTGCGCACGTAGCAGAAGGGCAGGCCCATCTCCTCGGCCACGAGTGCGCCCTGGGCGATGGCTCCGGTGGCCACGCCGGCCACGGCCTGTGCCTCGGGGAAGTGCTCGAGGATGGTGTGCACCAGCTCGACCTTGACAAAGGTACGGAGCGAGGGGAAGGAGAGGGTCTTGCGGTTGTCGCAGTAGAAGGGTGATTTCCAGCCCGATGCCCATGTGAAGGGATCGTTGGGCTGCAACTTGATGGCTTTCACGCCAAGGAGTTTGGAGGCGAAGTCTTTCTTGAGTGTGCTCATGATGTATGGTTTGTTTGGATGTCGGCGGAGACGTACGGCGCCCGCCGGCCGTGTGCATGATCAGACGGTGCCCCGGCACAACGCCGGGATGAATATGCCGTTCCGTCTCCGGCCGACACAGTCTTGTGCAAAGGTATAGCAAAAATGGCGAAGCACAAAGAAAAGGCCCGGATTTATCCCTCTCCCGCACGAGGCGGACGGGTACGGAGGCATATCACCGTGATTTGCCGTGGTGCCGCAACGGCGGCATACCATCATTATTTCGGGAACACCGCGCACCCAGCCCCGTAGGGCCACAACGGTTGCAGCCCGGGCAAGGAGATTGTGCAAACAACAGCCCTGCAGGGGCGACACGATCCCAGCCCAGGGTGAGGTGGGAGCGGAGCGACCGACGTAACCCTGGGTTTACGTATACACAATTGACGGCTGGCCTGTAAGGTCAGCACAACGACATACGAATTGTGGTGACCTTACAGGCCACCCTTGTCACGGACCGTTTTACCCAGGGTTACGTCGGTCGCTCCGCTCCCTCCTCACCCTGGGCTATGACTGTTGCGCCCCTGCAGGGCTTCCTGCCTCCAGCCACGGTACTCCCTACCCTACGGGGCTTTGTGCCCGATACCGGAATTGCGGGACCCGGATTGCCCATCTTCGCAATTTTGTATTACCTTTGCACCGTACAGGCGGCGCCCCGGCACAACATACAAGGCCGGCACCGCCTTCGCAAAAAAACGGAAAAAACGGAAAAACCGCAGAATATGGAAATCACCGAACTGTACCAACTCTACCGCTCCCACCCCGTCATCACCACCGACAGCCGCGACTGCCCCGAGGGCAGCATCTTCGTGGCGCTCAAGGGAGCATCGTTCGACGGCAACCGCTACGCCGCACAAGCCCTCGAGAAAGGCTGCGCCTACGCCGTCGTCGACGAAAAGGAACATGCCGTCGAGGGCGACCCCCGATACATCACCGTCGACGACTGCCTCGTGACACTCAAGCAGCTGGCACGCGAGCACCGCCGCCAGTTCGACATACCCGTCGTGGGCATCACCGGCACCAACGGCAAGACCACCACCAAGGAGCTCGTCTCGGCCGTGCTCGCCCAGCGCTACTCGGTGATGCACACCGAGGGCAACTACAACAACGACGTCGGCGTGCCCAAGACCCTCCTCCGACTGCAGCCCGGACACGAGATAGCCGTCGTGGAGATGGGCGCCTCGCACCCCGGCGACATCGAGAAGCTCGTCACCTACGTCGAGCCTACCTGCGGACTCATCACCAACGTGGGCCGCGCCCACCTGCAGGGCTTCGGCAGCTTCGAGGGCGTGATGCGCACCAAGGGCGAGCTCTACGACTGGCTCGCCGCACACGGATGCCTCGCCTTCGTCAACGCCGACAACCCCTACCTCATGCAGATGGCCGGAGAGAGAAACTTCGGGCGACTCGTCACCTACGGACACGACGAGGGCAGCGACCTGTGGGGAGAGGTCGTAGACTGCGCACCCTTCCTCCGGCTGCGCTGGCGCACCGGCAGCTGCGAGTGGCACGAGGTGCACACCCGCCTCATCGGCGCCTACAACCTCGACAACATGCTCGCCGCCATAGCCGTCGGACTGCACTTCGGTGTGCCCGCCGCCGCCATCGACCATGCCCTCGAGCACTATGTGCCGAGCAACAGCCGCTCGCAGCTCGAGACCACACCCTACAACCACCTCGTCGTCGACGCCTACAACGCCAACCCCTCGAGCATGGCCGCCGCCATCGAGAACTTCCGCCTCATGGACGTGCCCCGCAAGATGGCCATCCTCGGCGACATGGGCGAACTGGGCGAGGTGAGCCACGACGAGCACTGCCGCGTGGTGCGCCTCCTGGCCGACGCCGGACTCACCGACGTGTGGCTCGTGGGCAAGGAGTTTGCCGCCGTCGACTGCCCCTACCGCAAGTTCGCCGACGTGGAGCAGGTGAAGGCCGCCGTAGCACAGTGCCGCCCCGAAGGACACTACATCCTCATCAAGGGCAGCAACAGCACCCGCCTCTGCCAGCTGCCGGAACTGCTCTGAGAAACACGCCCGGCCCCGCACGGGACAACACAATGCAGACAAGCCAAAGCGTGGAAAACATACAAGCATAAGCCCTGCAAGGGCGACACGACCCCAGCCCAGGGTGAGGAGGGAGCGGAGCGACCGACGTAACCCTGGGTTTCCATGTCCGGCAGGACGGCTGGCCTGTAAGGTCAGCACAACAATATACGAATTGTGGTGACCTTACAGGCCACCCTGACTGCAAACCGTTTTACCCAGGGTTACGTCGCTCGCTCCGCTCCCTCCTCACCCTGGGCTGGGATTGTAACGCCCTTGCAGGGCTTCCACAGAACCGGCCGCACCGTCCTCTACGGGTCCCTGCGTCCCGCCACCGTCCCGCACACAAAAAACCACGCCCGGCCCCGCCGGCCCCACGCCACGCAGAAGGGCGGCCCCGCTACGGGACCGCCCTTCTTTTTCACTTTTGTATTTATGTTATCTCTTGCACATTTACTCTGTTTTTCTATTTCTTTGTTTCTGTTTCTTGTCTTTACATTTTTTTATTCTCTGTCGTTATCCTGTCTTTTTTCCTTGTATGCTGAAGATCCTATAGCCTGTCTCCGTACTTTGGCGTACGGGAGGGGCGTCAGAGGTTGAACTTGTAGCCGAGGGTGAGCTGCAGCACCTGGTTCTTGTTGCTCTTGCTGCCTACGGCCACCTTTGACGTTTCGCCGTCGCTGGGCAGGTTGCCCTTGAACACGTCGCCCATGCCGATGTTGTAGCGGAGGTCGAGCACGACGTTGTGGAATTCGTAGGAGATGCCCACGGGTATGGCCACGTCAAACGTCTTGCAGCTTTTCTTGGCGTCGACCTTCTCGTGACGGTCGAGATGGGCTGCGGCGCCCGTTGCGGTGATGCGCACGTTTTCCTTGGCCGAGAGCAGGAAGCCGGGCTGCACGCCCACCTTCAGGGCAAGGCCCTTGACGACATAGAAATTGGCGAGGACGGGCACGTTGAGGTAGGCCAGTTTCATCTGGCACTTGTCGCTGTAGGTGGCGCCGGTGACGTTGAGGTCGCCCTGTCTGTCTGCGCCCTGCTGCGAGTAGAGCAGGCCGGCGCTCACTGCGAAGTGCTTGGACACCTGGTAGCTGGCCTCTGCGCCGGCCACGAGGCCGCCGATGTAGTAGGAGGCGGCGGTGGTCTCCTGTGCCTCTTCCGTTCCGTCACTGTAGATGTGGCGCAGTCTGAGGCCTTTGTCATAGCCGGAGAGCGAGGCGGAGCTGATACCTACCTTCGGGGTGATGGAGAACGTACCGGCTGCGGGTTGTGCGTATGTGCTGACTGCTGCGAGCAGTGCGATGGCGATGGATGCTAACTTCTTCATAATATTGCGTGTTTTTTTGTTGTTGTTTGTATATTCTGTCTTGTAGTGTATGGGCGGGGTGTTTTTGGGGGTGCCTTTATACTATATTATTATATGTATGCCTTTGCTTTTTCGGATTCGTTGTATTTACTTGAGGACTGCTTCGATGCCCATGCCGTTGCTGGCGGCGGTCAGCACGAGCGTCTTCTTGAATACCTGTACCACCTGTCCGGTCATGGTTCTGACACTGTCGCCGCGTACTACCATTTCGTCGCTGTCGTATACCTGCTGCATCATGCCGATGGTCTGTGACTTTCCGTGCGTGCCCTTGGCATTGGCGATGACCATGGCGCCGAAAGTGACTTTGTCGCCCTTCGAAATCTCCGTTCCGGGAAGCAGTCTCTGCTTGACGATGAGGGTAACCTCGGCAGGCAGCTTGCTGACCTGCAGCTGGGTGTAGAGCTCCACACCGCCTTTTACGGTGTCGCTCTGCAGTTTGCCGTTCTCGTCGAGGAACTCGAGTATCGTCTCTCCGCCCTTTCTCAGGTTTTTGGTCGGCTTGACATTGAGTGCGACCATGGCTCCGTCTATCTTGACGGTGGTAGTGGGCTGGGTGATGGTGGAGGGCTTCGGAGTGGCGAAGTCGTCATCGTCGTTGGAGCAACTTGCCATACCGGCGGTCATTGCGGCGGCCATCATCAGCATTGCGGCGGCCTTGATTGTGGATTGCATTGTCTTCTTCATAATCGTGTGTGTTTTTTGATTTGTTTTTTTATTCGTTTATTGCTTCTTGTCGTCTTCCTTCCCGACAGGACACGGCTCGCGCCTTGTGGCGTTTCCGCATCCGGCGTTGTTGTCAGATGACGTGTGCAAAGGTATAGGCCGCGACGCAATGCTCCAAATTTTTTTATAACAAATTTTCGCAAAACACGAAAATAAAACCCCGAAAACTAAGGGAATTCCGCGAGTTTT
>CAVHOL010000041.1:0-25228 GCA_963637655.1 bacterium
AAAACTCGCGGAATTCCCTTAGTTTTCGGGGTTTTATTTTCGTGTTTTGCGAAAAATTGTTACAAAAAAATTTGGAGCATTGCATTCCCCGCCCTACCTTTGCACCCGTCATCTGACAGCAACGCCGGATACGCAAAGCCCACAAGGCGCGAGCCGTGTCCCGGCGGCGGGGTGACAAATGAAGCAACAAAAAAATTACAAACCCTTTCAAAAAAAACACGATTATGAAGAAGACAATGAAATCCGCAATGAAGGCAGCCGCCCTGATGATGATGGCAACCGTAATGTCACTTGGCCTCGCAAGCTGCGACAACGACGACGACAACAAGGGCACCACAGCCAAGATCACCGGTGCAGAGACCACCATCACCGTCACCCCCACCACCGACTCCAAGGACATCGCAGAGACCGTGCTCGAGTACACCGACGAGAATGGACAGACCAAGACACAGACCGCCATGCTCGGACTGCTCTCCGTCAAGGTGAAGGTCAGCAAGCTGCCCGCCAACATAGACATCACCGTCAAGCAGACGGCCGCTGCCGGCGCTGCCGTCACAAGATCCGAATATGAGCTCGGCGCATTCCTCAAGACCTCTACCAGCGCCACCGGACAGGGTCTGGTCGGGTTCCTTGTAAAGGAAGCCAGCACCAACAGCTCGAAGAAAGTGCTCCGCGCCGACGTGCCCGCATTCTTCCAGCAGACACACATCATCAAGAAGACGCTCGTCATCAAGACCGACGCAACCGGCACCGGATTCTCGGCACAGCTGAAGTAAGAAACCAGTAACATACACTCAAAATAAATACAGTAGGAAAAAGTAGAAAAAGCAAGAGAAGGCGACCCCACGGGGCCGCCTTTTTTGTGCGCAGCGTGCAGGAAGGTGTATCCCCGCACGCTTTTTTTCTGCGACGCGGGACACCGCCGGATTTTCGGCCTCATCGTACAAGGGCCTTGTACGGATGCTACAAAGGCCTTGTACGGACACTACAAAGGCCTTGTAGCGACAGTACAGAGGCCTTGTAGTGACAGTACAGAGGCCTTGTACAAATTCCGGGAAAACGGTATTGGTAAAACGGTGTTTCGCACGCCCAGCCCCGTAGGGGCTTGTCCTCCTCACTGTGCGGTGGGACACCGCACGCTACTGCATTTTCCCGGCCGGACTGACGGAACGACGCGGCCGTGCAGGCAGAAACAAAAATCCCGGGACGGGGATACCGTTCCGGGATTTCGTGTATAGATATGTACTGCGCTACTGTATGCGACGCTTACTGTTGCTGCGCTACTGTATGCGACGCGTACTGTCACTACGCTACTCTAAGCGGTGTGCGTACTGGCGTGCGCATACTGTCTGCGGTGTATGTTCTGCAGTTACTCTCCGGGGGTCATCATGACGGTGATCTTGTTGCCGGCGGAGAGGAGGGTCTTCATGAAGGCGGCGACGGTCTCGGGGGTCTGTGCCTCTACGATCTTGCGGTAGTCGGTGTACTCGTCGACACCGTACTTGCGGTGGCTGTAGATGGTCTTGAGCCAGTAGGAGTTGGTCTTGACGTTGTCGTCGTACTGCTTGAGCATGAACTCCTTGACCTTGGCGAGCATGTCGGCGTCGACGGTCTTGGCCATGCCTTCGGCCTCCTCGTTCATGATCTTCATGGCGATGTCTTTCTTCTCGGGCTTCATGGGGCATACGCCGAGGAGCGTGAAGCTGTGGTAGTTGTCGTCGGAGAGATTGCCGCCGCCCATGGCTGCGCAGGTGTAGGCGGCAGAGGCTTCCTCGCGTATCTTCTTGAGGTAGATCATGGAGAGCACCTGTCCGGCCATGTCGGCCTGTACGTCAGCCTCGAGGCTGTAGGGCATGGTCTCGTTGTGCCATACGATGTAGGCGGTGCACTTGGGAGTCTCCTGCTTGCGTGCGAAGATGTTCTCGACCACGCCGTTGACGAAGTCGTGGGTGCGCTTGCCCTTGACGATCTTCTTCTTGGCGGGCAGCGATGCGATATACTGGCAGATGAGCGGGCGGATGGAGTCTTCCTCGAAGTTGCCGACGAACTCGAAGGTCCATGCGGCGGCGTTGGCCGTGCGCTCCTTGGCCATCTGCAGGATGCGGTCGTAGGAGATGTCCTTGATGCGGTCGAGGGTCATCGGGGCCAGGCGGGGGTTGTGTCCGTAGACTGTGGCGGTGATGCTGTCGCCGAGGGCGTTCTCGGGTTCGAGGTCGCGGTTCTTGCACTCGAGCTTGTACTGCTCCATCTGGTTGTCGAAGGCCTTCTGGTCTTTGTTGACGGCGGTGAAGTAGAGGTAGAGCATCTGGAACATGGTCTGCATGTCCTTGGGTGTGGACGTTCCGCTGACGTTGCTGCAGATGTCGGCGATGGAGAGGTCTACGTTGGCCACCTTGCCGGCGAGTGCCTTGTGCAGTTCGGTAGAGGAGAAGCTGCCCAGTCCGCTGGCGCCGATGACGTCGTCGAAGGCGCTGAGGTTGGCGAAGTCAGCCTTTCCGTAGAGCGATCCGCCGCCGAAGCCTTCGCCCAGGAGAGCCACCTGGTCTTTCTTGTAGTCGGTCTTCTTGAGGATGACGGTGGCACCGTTGGAGAGGGTGAGGGTGGTGTAGCCGAGGGCGGCGTTCTTGGTCTCCTTGACGATCTTGCCGGGCTTGGGCAGGGTGGTCATGATGGGCTCGTTCTTGACATTGTCGACGTAGGCGGAGATGTCGGCCGTGCGTGCGGCCTTGATGGCGCCGAGGAGTCCTTCCTTGGTGGGATATACGGCACCTTCCTTCTCGGTGTTGAAGGAGATGACGACGAGGTTGGAGTCATTGGCGGGCACGTACTCCTGCATGGCCTCGTTGACGGCCTCTACGGGGAGCATGGGCACGAGCTGCTTCATCATGCCGTACTCGGCCTCGATGCCGGGCATGGCTACGTTGGAGAGGAAGTGTTCCTTGCACTCCTCATAGAGCTGGGTGTTGGTGCGCTTGTCGCGGTTGCTGTATGCCTTGTCGAGTATGGCGGTGTAGGTGTCCTTGAAGCGGCTGTACTCCGACTCGGTGAATCCGAACTCGGCGGCGCGGCGCGCTTCGGTGAAGGCGGCCTGCAGGGCGTCGTTGGTCAGGGAGAGGTCCTTGGGAGAGACGGAGATGCTGAAGGCGTCCATGGTCTTCGACATCTGGAGGTACTCGCCGTCGCTCACGCTGGCCGACACGAAGGGGCAGGAGGCTTCCTGTGCCACCTCGGTGAGGCGCTGGTTGAGCATATAGGTGGCGGCGTTGGTGATGTACTGCTGCAGGAGGTACATGACGGTGTTCTTGAGCGAGTCGGGCA
Source organism: bacterium (assembly GCA_963637655.1). GTDB lineage: Bacteria > Bacteroidota > Bacteroidia > Bacteroidales > Bacteroidaceae > Prevotella. The sequence continues at coordinate 3,319 of CAVHOL010000041.1, forward strand.
TGGACTCGTGCTTGATGAAGACGTCTACCTCGTTGCTGGGGAGCTCCTTGTCCTGGTCGATGACGACGATGGGCTCGGCGTTTTCGGGCACGGCCTCAGAGACGATGGGTGCGGCGTCCTTGGGGTTGGTGAAGGAGCCGAAGAGCTCCTTGATCTTGGCCTCGGTATGGTCTACGTCTACGTCACCGACGACGATGATGGCCTGGTTGGAGGGGTGGTACCACTTCTCGTAGTAGTCGCGCAGCTCCTTGGGCTTGAAGTTGTCTACGACGGACATCAGGCCGATGGGGAAGCGCACGCCGTACTTCGATCCGGGGAAGAGTGCGGGGAGGTTGCGCTCGAACAGGCGGCTGCTGGCGCCGCTGCGCATGCGCCACTCTTCGTGGATGACGCCGCGCTCCTCGTCGATCTCCTTGGGGTCGAGGGTGAGTGCGCCCGACCAGTCGCTCAGGATGAGCAGACAGGAGTCGAGGGCTGACTGGCGTGTGGTGGGCACGTTGTCGATGTTGTATACGGTCTGGTCGATGGAGGTGTATGCGTTGAGGTCACCGCCGAACTGCACGCCGATGCTTTCGCACCAGCGCATGACGGCGTTGCCCTCGAAGTGCTTGGAACCGTTGAAGCACATGTGCTCGAGGAAGTGGGCGAGTCCGCGCTGGCTTTCCTCTTCCTGGAGGGATCCTACCTTCTGTGCGATGTAGAAGTTGGCACGGTGTTCGGGCCAGTTGTTGTGACGGATGTAGTAGGTCAATCCGTTGTCCAGTTTGCCGACGCGCACGTCCTTGTCGAGGGGCAAGGACATCTCCATGGGCGACTGGGCTTGTGCGGCGATGACTACGAGTAGCAGCAGGGCCGCAAAGGCTTTTCTTAGTCTCATGCGATAAATGATTTGTTGTTGTCTATAGGCGTGGGGACATGTGTGTGCCACGCACCGTTGTTGTTGTTCGATTTTTGAAGGGCAGGTTCTTTTTACCTTTTCTTGTACATTACCTTTGCTCTTATGTGCAAAGTTAGGCTTTTTTATTCATATATAGTCACTTATGTCGGCAAAAGTGTGTCGGGGGCGGCGTTTTTGGCGTCGTAGAGCAGGTTGCGGGGGTGGTGCTGGAGTATTTCCTGGCGGAGTGTGGTGGTGTCGATGTGGGTGTAGATCTGTGTGGTGTCGATATGTTCGTGCCCGAGCATCTGCTGTATGGCCCTGAGGTCGGCGCCTCCCTGGAGCAGGGCGGTGGCGAAGGAGTGGCGCAGGGTGTGGGGGGAGACGGTGCGGGTGATGCCGGCGTCGGCCGCGGCCTGCTTGACGATGATGAGGATCATGGTGCGGGTGAGGTGGCGTCCGCGGCGGTTGAGGAACACGTAGTCCTGCTCGCCGGGACGTATGGCCATGCGGTCGCGGGTGAAGAACCACGAGCGCAGTTCGGCGACGGCGCTCTCGGAGATGGGTACGAGCCGCTCCTTGGCGCCCTTGCCGGTGACGCGGATGTAGCCTTCGGCGGGGAAGAGGTCGGAGAGGCGCAGGGCGACGAGCTCGGAGACGCGCAGTCCGCAGGCGAAGAGCACCTCGATGATGGCGCGGTTGCGCGGTCCCTCCCACTTGTCGGGGTCGATGCTGGCTTCCATGCGGTCGACCTCGGCGGTGGAGAGCACCTCGGGTATGCGCTCGCCGAGCACGGGAGACTCGAGCAGTTCGCTCGGGTCGTCGGCCAGGGTGCGCTCGAGCACGAGGAAGCGGAAGAACGACCTGACGGCGCAGAGTATGCGGGCCTGCGACGAGGGGCCGATGCCCTTGTCGTGGAGGGTGGTGGCGAAGGTCTCGAGGTGGGCCAGGCGCACGTCTTCGAGGGCCGTGCCGGTGCCGGCGAGGAAGGCGGTGAGGTGGGCGATGTCGCGGGTGTAGGCATCGACGGTGTTGCGGGCGTAGCCGCGCTCGAGCTTGAGGTAGCGTATATAGCGGCGCGCCGCGGCCTCCAGGGGTGTGACGGTGGAGGCTGCGGCGTGCGGGGAGTGAGGGGATGCGGGGGAGGGGGTCATTGTTTCTTGAGTTTGAAGCCGAGGCGCATGCCGTCGTAGCTGCCCATGAGCGAGGAGAGCAGGCTGGCGGTAGAGTTGACCTTGGAGGCGAGCGAGGTGACGGTCTTGAGTCCGTCCATGAGCTTGCCCGACTCGAAGAGCATGCTCATCTCCGACGAGCTGACGCTGACGTAGGTCTTCATCGTCAGTCCGGCGCTGGTCTTGAGGGTGAGGGTCTTGTTTTTCTCGTCGAGGGTGTAGGTGCCGCTGGTGGTGCGTCCCTTGAGGGTGGAGGTGTAGGTGCCGTCGTCCTTGAAGGTGTACGACACGTTCTGCATGCCTACCTTGGAATAGACGGCGGAGAGCTTGGAGGTGATCTTCTTCGAGGCTGCCGCTCCGCCGGCCTTGGCCAGGAGGTTGTCGCTCTCAAACTCGCAGGCTGGCGCCGAGTAGGTCCATGTGCCGACGAGCGACGAGGCGCTCACCTTGCTTCCGGTGACGGCGTTGACCACGCCCGAGAAGATGTCCTTGATGCTTTGGGCCTGTGCCCCGGTAGCCGCCATGCTGAGCAGGAGGGCGGCGAGGATGGTTTTCACTGTTTTCATCTTTTTACGCTATAAATGTCTGATTGGTATATGTCCGTCTATATGCAACGGTCTATATGCAACGGGCAAAAGTAGCAAAAAGATTTGTGACGGGGCCGGTTTTTTAAGCACTTTTCAGTATCTTTGCATGTATAGGGCGGTGTTTTTCACATTCTCCCCGCCCCTTCCCTACACTATGAAAATACTTATCGTCAACGGACCCAACCTCAACCGCCTGGGCACGCGCGAACCGTCTGTCTACGGCCGCCGCACGATGGCCGACTGCATGGAGGACCTGCGCCGGGCCTTCCCCGACGTGGACTTCAAGGAATACCAGAGCAATGTGGAGGGCTTCCTCATCGACCGTCTGCAGGAGGCCGACGGCGACGTCGACGGCATCGTGCTCAACGCCGGCGCCTACACCCACACGAGCATCGCCCTGGGCGACTGCATACGGTCGCTGTCTGTGCCTGTGGTGGAGGTGCACATCTCCAATGTGCACGCCCGCGAGGACTACCGCCGGCTGTCGATGATCGCCCCGGCGTGCCTGGGCGTGGTCTGCGGCTTCGGGCTCGACTCCTACCGTCTGGCCGTGGAGGCCCTGGTGCTGCGCGCCGCCGGCGCACACGGCCAAGACCAAGACCAAGATCAAGAATCAGAAGAATGGCAAGAACTATGAAAGACGGCAACGACATGTCACCCGCCGAGCGCGACGCCCTGCTCGAGGCCTACGTCCTGGCCCACACCTCGCCCGAGGGCGACCACCTGCACCGGCTGTGGCGGGCCACCAACCTGCGCACGGTGCACGGCCGCATGGCCTCGGGCCATCTGCAGGGCCGCCTGCTGAAGATGCTCGTGAGCATGGTGCGGCCCAGGAACATACTCGAGGTGGGCACGTTCAGCGGCTACAGCGCCATCTGCCTGGCCGAAGGGCTGGAGGAGGGCGGACGGGTGTACACCTTCGAGATCAACGACGAGATGGAGGACTTCGCCCGCGAGTGGATCGGCCGCTCGGCCGTGGCCGACCGCATACACCTGACCATCGGCGACGCACTGGAACTGGCGCCGCAACTGGGCGTCACGTTCGACATGGCCTTCATCGACGGCGACAAGCGCACCTATACCGAGACCTACGAGATGGCCATGCGCCTCGTGCGCCGCGGCGGATACATCCTGGCCGACAACACACTGTGGGACGGCCATGTCGTCGACCGTGCCTACGACCATGACCGCCAGACGTCGGGCATAGAGCGGTTCAACGACATGGTGGCCGCCGACCCGCGCGTGGAGGTCGTGATGCTGCCGCTGCGCGACGGACTGACGATCATACGCAAGTGCGCGGAGTAGGCGGAGGGCGGCAAGCCCCGTAGGGGCGGCATAATATAGCGTAGGGCCTCGGCCCTACGTTTTTTGCATGTACACAAACAAATTGCCCCTGTAGGGGGCGCATAATTCAATTCCAATCGGTATAATTATGCGCCCCCTACAGGGGCAATTTTATTGCATGTCATTTGAGATAGGGGCCGCTCGACTTTGTCGCTTGCGTTAGCAAGAAACCCTATCCTATATTATGTCGCCCCTACGGGGCTCGTCGCTTGCGGAACGATCCCTACGGGGCTCATTGGTTGCGGAACCTCCTGTTCGGGACATTCCCTCCTTACTTCTTGTTCTTCTTGCTCTTGGCGGGCTTTGCGGGCTTGTCGGCCGTACCCTCTGTGGTTGCGGGCTTGGGCTCGGCGCGCTTCACGCTCTCCACCTCGACGGTGAAGATGAGTGTGGAGTAGGGCTTGATGGGTCCGGCCTGGCGCTCGCCGTAGGCCAGCTCCTGCGGGATGTAGAGTATCCACTTGCTGCCGACGGGCATCATGGTGAGGGCTTCGGTCCAGCCCTTGATGACCTGGTCGGGACGGAAGGTGGTGGTCTGCGGGTTGCGCTTGTAGCTGCTGTCGAAGACGTTGCCGTCGATGGTGGTGCCCTCGTACTTGACGGTCACCTCGTCGTCGGCCTTGGCCACGTCGCCTGTGCCCTGGCGCACTACCTTGTACTGCAGTCCGGAGGGGAGCACGGTGACGCTGTCTTTCTTGGCGTTGGCGGCGATCCACTCGGCGTTGCTCACCTTCCAGGCTTCCTCGCGCGTCTTCTTGTCGGCCTCGGACACGCCGGTGAAGTACTTGGCGGCGGGCGTGGTGGCCATCAGGGTGGTGTCGTTGCTTATGGCTGCGAGAAATCCGGCGGCGAAGAGGGTGGAGTCGATCTTGTGGTCGGTGTCTGCAAACTCCTTGGAGACGCCGGGTATCATGCGGCCTTCTACCATGCGGGCGATCTCGGCGCCGGCCACGCGGGCCATGTAGCGGGAGTCGGTGGTCTTGCCGAGGGCTTCACGGAATCCGGCTGCAAACTCGTCCATGTCGGCGGCGGTGACGCCGAACTGCTCCTTGAGGTAGCCTTCGAGTCCGCGGGTCATCGACATGCCGGCGGCGTAGCTCACGGAGTCGGCCTTGGTGGCCAGGGTGACGGCCGGTGCGGATGCGGTCTTGGTGTTTTTCTTGCTGGTCTTCTTCGCCGGCGTGAGGGCGAAGGCGGCCCCCGACACGATGACGAGGGCGAGAATGAATAGTTTTCTCATAGTGTCTTCTTACTAAGTTGTCTTACTAAGTACTATTTTCTGTTTTAGGTATGGTTGCCGTCAGGGTGCTGCACTTGCAGGGCGGGTACTGCGGTTTCCGAAATAGGGCGGCCCTGCGGGGTCGCCCTATCCGTGGCTGCGGTGTGGTGGCCGCATGTGCTTACTTGATGCTGATGAGCTTGATCTTGAAGATGAGGGTAGAGAAGGGCTTGATCTGTCCGGCGCCGTTCTCTCCGTAGCCGAGGGAGGCGGGCACGTAGATTTCCCACTCCGATCCTACGGGCATGTGGGTGAGGGCCTCGGCCCATCCCTTGATAACCTGGTTGAGGTACATGTCTACGGGCTTGTCGCGCTTGTAGCTGCTGTCAAACTCGGTGCCGTCGGTCAGGTAGCCGGCGTAGTGTACCTCTACCTTCGAGGTGTCCTTGGGCAGGGGGCCGGTGCCTTCCTTGATGGGCTTGTACTGTACGCCTGAGGGGAGGGTCTTGACGCCGGGCTTCTTGGCGTTGTCGGCGAGCCACTTCTCCTGCTCCTTCTTGTAGGCGCCGTACTTCTCCTCCATGTTCTTGCGCTTGATCTCCTGGGCCTTGGCCTGTACGGTCTGCTGGGCCTGCTCCACGGTCATGACGCCGGGCTTGCCCATGGTGCCTGCGATGAAGCCGGCCATGAAGTTCTTCAGCGAGATGGTCTTGGTGGTGTCACCGGCGAACACGTCCTGGTTGATGCCCTTGATCATGCGGCCGGAGATCTGCTGTCCGATCTGCACGCCCATGAAGTAGGCGGCCTTCTTCTTGTTGTCGCCGGCGTTGACGCCGTCGTTGAGTCCCTTGATGAACGAGCTCATGTAGGCGGTGTCGATCTCCATCTGTGTGAGATACTCCTTCAGACCCTGGGTCTGTGCCATGCCGATGGCGTAGGAGAAGGTGTCGATGTCGGTCTTGAGACTCGGTTTCGGGGTGGAGTTGCCGCACGATACCAGTGCGCTGGCTGCAAGGATAGCCACTGCGGCTATTGCTGTGATCTTTTTCATTTGATTATGTTGTTTTTCTGTTTTCTGATGTTGTCCGGGTGGATGCGCCGGATACGGTCTGTCGTGGCCTTACTTCACCTCGATGAGCTCGACGTCGAACACGAGGGCGGAGAAGGGAGGGATGCTCTGTCCGGCGCCGCGCTCGCCGTAGGCCAGGGTATAGGGGATGAAGAAGCGGTACTTGGCGCCCTCCTGCATGAGCTGCAGGCCTTCGGTCCATCCGGCGATGACGCCGTTGAGGGGGAACTCGGCGGGCTCGCCGCGGCGGTAGCTCGAGTCGAAGACGGTGCCGTCGGTCAGGGTGCCCTCGTAGTGGCACTTCACGGTGTCGGTGGCTTTGGGGCTGCGGCCGCTGCCTTCGGCGAGCACGGTGTACTGCAGTCCGGAGGCGAGGGTGACCACGCCGTCCTTCTTGGCATTGTCGGCGAGGAACTGCTCGCCGGCGGCCTTCACTTCCTTGTAGTGCTCGGCTGCTGCCTCACGCTGCTTGGCTTCCTGCTCGGCGAAGAAATTGTTGACCAGCTCCTGTGCCTCTGCGTCGGTGATGCTGGGGCTGTTGCCCTGCAGCACGTCCTTGATGGCCTGTGCGAAGTCGTCGATGTCGAGTGTCTGTGCGCCCATCTGCGAGAGCTGGCGTCCGATGCCCAGTCCGAGGGCGTAACTCACTTTGTCCATGTCTTTTCTGTTGCTTTTTCTTTTCTTGTTGTACAATGTCCCTTGGGGAAAGGACACAATTAAAAACGTGCAAATTTACAACTTTTATCCGGTTGCCTAAACTCCTTTGTGGAAAAATCACTATTTTTGTACAAATTTGAGGTTTGCCCCCTACCCTGCCGCCCGCCCCCGTGCAGGGCCGCGGGACAGGGAGAAAGGACGCTCCTGCGCAAGGCTTCGCCGTCTGCCGGTGCGCCCGCAACAAAATCTGTCACTATGGAAAAAAAGCACTTGGTATTCCTCACCGGCGCAGGCATGTCGGTGGAGAGCGGTTTCAAGACGTTCCGCGGGTCTGACGGCCTGTGGGAGAACTATCCCGTGGCCGACGTGGCCACGCATGAGGGCTGGGAGCGCGACCCCGCGCTCGTGACCCGCTTCTACAACATGCTCCGCGGCAAGCTCTACACGGCCCGGCCCAACGGCGGCCACCGCGCCATCGCCGACCTGGAGCGCGACTACCGCGTGACGGTCGTCACGCAGAATGTCGACGACCTGCACGAGCGGGCCGGATCGACCGACGTCATCCACCTGCACGGCGAGCTGTCGGTGGTCTGCTCAAGCCGCAACCCCGACGACCCGCGCTACCAGCGCCGCCTGACGGCCGACAATCCTACGGTCGAGGTGGGCGAGAAGGCGGGAGACGGATCGCTCCTGCGCCCCTTCATCGTGTTCTTCGGCGAGTCGGTGCCCAAGTTCTCCGAGGCGGCCGAGGCGGCGGCCAAGGCCGACGTGTTTGTCATCGTCGGCACGTCGCTCAACGTGTATCCCGCCGCCGGACTGGTAGGCTACGTGCGCCGCGGCGTGCCCGTCTACCTCATCGACCCCGCCGCCGTCGACGTGCACCAGGACGGCGTGTGCCACATCGCCAAGGGTGCCACCGAGGGCATGGAGGAGTTTGTCGCGCTGCTGCACGGGGAGAAGAAATAGAAAAAGAAGTGTATATATAATTTAATGTTGATATGGCGTTTTTCTCCGGAAAGGTCTTTTCCCCTTCGGAGAAAAAAACGCAGAAAGAGAATCTGTCCTTTGGTTTGAAGCATGCAGTGGACTGACCAGATACGCCGGGTGAAGATCGTGCTCGTGGCCGTGGCCGTGACCATCGCCGTGGCCTCGCTCGTGGCCTCGCACCTGCTCGTGCGCGACCTCTCGGCCGAGGAGCGCCACCGCATGGAGGTGTGGGCCGAGGCCATGCGCGCCCTCAGCAACGCCGACGAGAACACGGACATGACGCTCGTGCTGCGCGTCATCAACGGCAACCACACCATACCGGTCATCGTCACCGACGCCCGCGGAGGGGTGCAGACCTTCCGCAACCTGTCCGTCAGCGGCGCGTCCAACTACTCCGACACGCTCCGCATCGCCGCCGCCAAGGCCCAGCACCTGCGGGCCGAGGGCCGCGCCATACGCATACAGCTCAGCGGAGGGTCGGCCGACGACTGCATCTATGTGTGCCACGACGACTCCACCATGCTGCGCCGCCTGTCGTTCTACCCCTACATACAGCTCGGCGTGGTGATGCTCTTCGCCGTGGTGGCCGTCTTCGCCCTGCTCACCTCCAAGCGGGCCGAGCAGAACAAGGTGTGGGTGGGACTGTCGAAGGAGACCGCCCACCAGCTCGGCACGCCCACATCGAGCCTCATGGCCTGGGTGGAGATACTCAAGGAGACCTACCCCGACGACGACCTCATACCCGAGATGGACAAGGACGTGCACCGCCTGCAGCTCATCGCCGACCGATTCTCCAAGATCGGCTCGCTGCCCGAGCCCGTGCCCACCGACCTGGCGGAGGTCGTCGCCCACGTCGTGGAATACATGGACCGCCGCACCTCGTCGAAGGTGGTCATGGAGTGCCACATGCCCGAAGGCCGGGTGACGGTGATGCTGAGCGCGTCGCTCTTCGAGTGGGTGATCGAAAACCTCTGCAAGAACGCCGTCGACGCCATGAGCGGACAGGGACGCATCGACATCACCGTCACCGACGACGGACAGCGCGTGGCCATCGAGGTGACCGACACGGGCAAGGGCATCCGCAAGAAAGACCTCGCCAGCGTGTTCAAGCCCGGCTTCACGACCAAGAAGCGCGGATGGGGCCTCGGTCTCTCGCTGGCCAAGCGCATCGTAGAGGAGTACCACGGCGGCCGCATCTTCGTCAAGCGATCCGAGGTGGGACGCGGCACGACGTTCCGCATAGAGCTCAGGAAGAACGGAAAACGGGGGAAAAGGTTTGTGCGGTAAGGGGGTGCCGGATTTTTCGGAACGGATCCCGGACGCCAACAAACCCCGTAGATAGAAGCAAGGAGTACAAGCCCCATGGGTATGGACAAGCCCCGTAGGGGCGGCATAATATAGGATAGGGGCTCGCCCCTATCAACATTGGGCACCATAAAATTTCCCCTGTAGGGGGCACATAATTCAACCATTTACATTTTCCACCGCAATAACAAAATTCGTAGGATTCGTAATATTCGTGGTTCATTAAAACCACGGAGAATTTGGTTTCGGACGAACCACGAATATTACGAATTTTCACGAATGAATATATGCATCGTGCCGTGACAGTCCGCACGGCACATTGAATTATGCCCCTACAGGGGCATTTTTTATGTAGCAACAAAAAGGTAGGGGCGAGCCCCTACCCTATATTATGCCGCCCCTACGGGGCTTTTTCCCCTCTCACACGTGCAGCAGTTCCTTGTAGAGGGCGATGTACTGCTTGACGTACTTGTCGTAGGTGAACTTGCGGGAATACTCCTGCGCGGCGGTGGCTTCGGGTCCTGTCGGGTCCCATGCGGCGAGGCCGGCCTTGACGGTGGCGGCCATGCTGTCGGGGTCGAACGAGTCGAAGTAGGTGGCGTGCTCCCTGCACACCTCCGGCAGACTGGTGCAGCGCGAGGAGAAGACCTTGCAGCGGAAGCGCATGGCCTCGAGCACGGGTATGCCAAACCCCTCGAGCAGACTGGGGAAGAGGAAGGCGGCGGCGTGGGCGTAGAGCCAGTTGCGCTCCTCGTCGGTGACGGTGCCGCAGAGGAACACGCGGTCCTCAAGCCCCTCGTCGCGGATGAGCTGGGTGAGATAGGCGCGGTACTTGTTCTTGTAGAATTCGCCGCAGATGTAGAGCCGGTGGCCGGGGAAATGCTTCATCATGGGCACGAGCGAGTGGAAGTTCTTCTTCCTGGCTATGCGCCCGAGGGTGAAGAAGAACTGGCCGTCGCCGGCAAACGCCGGACGGCTCTGGCGGGCGTTCTCCGCCCCCTGTATGCCGTTGTAGATCACGCGCAGGGGCTTGTGCCCGACGCTGGCGTGGGCCAGCAGGTCGCTCTTGGCATACTGGGAGATGACGGTGACGCAGTCAGACCGCATGACGTGCCACTTGAGCTTGAGCAGGGCCTTGTACTTGTGTATGTGCTTCTTCTCGCGCAGGAAGTTGAGGTCGTGCACGGTGAGCAGGTTGACCATGCCGCGGGCGTGGCGGCGCTTGATGAAGAGCTGGTCGGTGGTGTGCCACAGGTCGATGTGGCCCACGCGGCGCAGGTCCTCGTCGAGGTGCTCTACGGTGACGTACTCGATGTCGGGCCCCATTGCGCCGCGGAACTGCTCCTTGACGAGGGCCACGAAGCGCAGGCCGTCGAGTACGCCGCTCTTGACATATTCGGCGTAGTTGTTGGCGATCTCGCCGAAACCGCCTTTCTCGCGATACCGTGTGAAGTCTACCAGTACGGTTTTCATATTGTTATTGTTTCCTTGTTTTTCCTTGCCGGCTTGTTCCTATTGAGAGGGGGTGTCCTGTTATTCTCCGGTTACGTCTTTCCCGTCTACTCTTCTTCCGGCGTACGGTCGGTCTCCATCGTTCGGCGGTACACCTCGATCATCTGCCGGGCGGCGTCGCCGTTCTGGAATCGGCGGATGTAGTCCCGGCTCCGCTCCACGCACTCGCGCCGCAGACCGCGGTCGGCGAGCAGGCGGTTGAGGGCGGCGGCCATGGCCCCGACATCGTCTGGCCCGACATAGAAGCAGGCGTCGCCGCCGGCCTCCTCCAGGCACGACCCTGTGACGGCCACGACGGGCAGGCCGCACTCTATGGCCTCGACGATCGGGAGGCCGAAGCCCTCGTAGCGCGAGGGGTAGGCAAACACTTCGGCCGACCGGTAGACGGCTCCCAGGTCGGCATCGGGCACGCCGCTGACGACATGCACGCGGCCGTCCACGCCGAGCGCCCTGGCCCGGCGGAGTATGCGGCGGGTGTAGGCCGTCTGGCGTCCCACCATGACAAAGTGCACGCCGGCATCGATCTGCGGCAAGGCCTCGATGACGAGTCCGGCATTCTTGCGCTCCTCTATGGTGCCCACAAAGAGGATGTAGCGGGGCGGCAGGCCGTAGCGTCGTGCCACGTCGGCACGCTCGCCGTCAGTCACCGTGCGGCGGAAGCGGCGGTCGATGCTCTGGTACACCACGTCGATGCGGTCGGCGGGGAAATGCCCCAGCTCGGCCACGTCGCGGCGCGTGCACTCGCTGATGGCGACGATACGGTCGGCCTCGCGGCAGGCGCGGCGGAACTTCCACCGGTAGATGGCCACGTCGATGGGATTGTAGTATTCGGGATGGCGCATGAAGATGAGGTCGTGTATGGTCACGACCGTGCGGATGCCGGTGCGGCGGATGCCCACGGGCAGTTCGCCGGAGAGCCCGTGGTAGAGGTCGATGCCGTCGCGCTCGAGGTCGGCGACGATGCCGCGGGTGCGCCAGAGGTCGCGGCCGATGCGTGTGCGGCAGTGTACGGGGAGCGAGTAGATGATATAGGGGCTTTGGGGCATGAGCGCACGGAGGTCTCCGCGCCCCAAGTCGGGTATGTAGAGGTGCAGCCGGGCCTTGCTGCCGAGGGCCGCCGAGAGGGCGGTGACGAGCGTGCGCCCGTAGTGTCCGAGCCCGGTGGCGTTGCGCACGATGCGCTTGGCGTCAAATCCTATATGTAGCATGGGGTTTTCTCCTGTTCAGAAAGTTATTTTCCCTCTCCTTTTCAGTTTCCTGAAACTGATATCTTATTTGTCTTTCGTGCCGGAGGGGCGGGGCACCACCTTGCCGTTTTCGACGATGAAGAGGCGGTCGAACTCCTCGTGGGTGCGTTTCCAGCGGTTGTGCGACCAGAGATAGTAGCGCGGTTCGCGGCGTATGGTCTCCTCGAGCATGGCGAAGAAGCGGCGTGTCACCTCGTGCTCGGGCAGCGAGGCGGGGTGGTCGGTGATGAGCCGGAAGCGGCAGGTGTAGCAGCCGCGGCGCGGACGGGTCATCTCGATGTAGAAGACGGCGTTGTCCATCTTGCGCATGATGCGCTCGGCGCCGGTGAAGACGGGGGTGTCGTGGCCGAGGAAGGGCAGCCAGAGGTGTATGTTGGCCCACTTGGGACCCTGGTCGGCGATGTAGCCGAACATGTTGCGGCGGTCTTCGCGGCGCAGCGAGACCAGCACGCGGAGGATGTCCTGCTTGGGCACGCAGACGCTGCCGGGCTGCGACGAGCGTATGTCGCGGAAGAGGCGGTCGAAGACGGCGTTGCGCAGGGGGTGGTAGATGAGCCCCATGCAGCGGTCGCCGGGCAGGGCGATGCCCACGCAGGAGAGCCACTCCCAGTTGCAGTAGTGGCCGAGTATGGCGGCGCAGTCCTGTCCCTGGCTGAAGTAGTGTTCCACCTCTTCGGCGTTCTCTATGTGGAAGCGCCGGCGCAGTTCGCTGTCGCTGATGCTGAGCAGCTTGACGGCCTCGACGAGATAGTCGCAGAACCAGCGGTAGAAGCCGCGCTCTATGCGGCGTATCTCGCGTGCGCTCTTCTCGGGGAAGGAGGAGGTGAGGTTGTGCCGTACCACATGCCGCCGGTAGCGCACTACATAGTACAGCAGCGCGAAGCCGCAGTCAGACAGGCAGTAGAGCAGTCTGAGCGGCAGCAGCGACAGTGCGTAGAAGAGTGCGTGGACGATCTTGTACATCTGTGTAGGAAGGTTTTTCTGTTTTTCTTTTTTTGGGGGGGAAAGGGGAAAAAATGGGACGGGGTCAGGCCTGCATCTGGTGCAGTTTGTGGTAGTAGCCGTTCTGGGCCATGAGCTGGGCGTGCGTGCCCCGCTCGACGATACGGCCCTCGTGCAGCACGCAGATCTCGTCGGCCCCGCGTATGGTCGACAGGCGGTGGGCGATGGCGACGGTGGTGCGGGTCTTCATGAGGCGCTCAAGGGCGTCCTGCACCAGGCGCTCGCTCTCGGTGTCGAGGGCTGAGGTGGCCTCGTCGAGGATGAGGATGGGGGGATTCTTGAGTATGGCGCGGGCGATGCTGACGCGCTGGCGCTGTCCGCCGGAGAGGCGTCCGCCGCGGTCGCCGATATTGGTGTCGTAGCCGTGCTCGGAGGCCATGATGAAGTCGTGTGCGTTGGCGATGCGCGCGGCCTGCTCCACCTGCTCGCGCGTGGCGTGCTCCACGCCGAAGGTGATGTTGCCCAGGAAGGAGTCGTTGAAGAGGATGGCCTCCTGGTTGACATTGCCGATGAGCTGGCGCAGGTCGTGTATGCCGAGGTCGCGCACGTCGGTGCCGTCAATGAGCACCTGTCCCTCCTGTGCGTCGTAGTAGCGGGGTATGAGGTCGACGAGGGTGGACTTGCCGCTGCCGCTCTGTCCCACGAGGGCGACGGTCTTGCCCTTGGGTATGGTGAGGCAGATGTCGCGCAGCACCCACTGTTCGCCGTAGCGGAAGGACACGTGGCGGAACTCTATCTCATGCTCGAAGGAGGCGATCCTGACGGGGTGCTCCTTCTCGGTGATGGTGTCCTCGGCCTGGAGTATCTTGTCGACGCGCTCCATGGAGGCGAGTCCCTTGGGTATGTTGTATCCGGCCTTGGAGAATTCCTTGAGCGGATTGATGATGCTGTAGAGCATCACAAGATAGTAGATGAAGGTGGGGCCGGAGAGGGCCTGGCTGTTGAGCACGAGCGTGCCGCCGAACCACAGTACGATGACGATCATCAGCGTGCCGAGAAACTCGCTCATGGGGTGGGCCATCTGCTGCCGGGTGTTGACCCGCAGTATCTGGTTGCGGTAGGCGGTGTTGATGCGGTCGAAGCGGCGGTTCATCTTCTCCTCAGCGCAGAAGGCCTTGATGATGCGCAGTCCGCCGAGCGTCTCCTCCACCTGGCTCATGGTGTCGCTCCAGAGCGACTGGGCCTCCTTGGAGCGCTGCTTGAGCTTGCGTCCGACAAAGCCCATGAACCATCCGAAGACGGGCACGAAGAAGAGGGTGAAGAGGGTGAGCTGCCACGAGATGGCGACCAGCGTGGCGAAGTAGGCGATGATGAGGATGGGGTTCTTGAAGAGCATGTCGAGCGACGACATGATGGAGTTCTCTATCTCCTGCACGTCGCCGGACATGCGGGCGATGATGTCGCCCTTGCGCTCCTCGGAGAAGAAGCCGATGGGCAGCGAGGTGATCTTGCGGTAGAGCTGGTTGCGTATGTCGCGCACCACGCCGGTGCGTATGGGGATGATGGTGGCCGAGGAGAGGAAGTAGGCGCCGGTCTTGAGAAAGGTCATCAGGGCGAGCAGCAGTCCGATGAGCAGGAGGGTGTTGGTGGCGCCCATCTCGCCGATGAGCTGCGAGACGTAGTAGTTGGCGTTGTTGGAGAGCACCTCCTTGGCGTCGGCGCTGCCCCACTCCATGAGGTGCGTGGCGTGTATGCCGCCGTCGGTCTTGAAGAGGATCTGCAGGATGGGGATGATGGCGGCGAAGGAGAATATGTTGAGTATGGCCGACAGCAGGTTGAACACCACTGTCAGCACGAGGTACTTCTTGTAGGGCGGTACAAACCGCCGCAGCACTTGCAGGAATTCTTTCATCGGGTCTTTTGGGGTCAGGATGGGGTATCGGTGTCGGCCTGGCCGTCGCCGACGGCCTCGCCGAGCAGTGTGGCGCTGGTGCTTCCGGTGATGCGCACCTGCACGAGCTCGCCGACATGGTGGGAGCCCTTGTCGAAGACGACGGCCTTGTTTTGCGGCGTGCGTCCCATGAGCTGCTGGCGCGAGCGCTTGGAGAAGCCCTCGACGAGCACCTCGAAGGTCTTGCCCTCGTCCTCGCGGTTGCGCTCGGCGCTGATCTGGGTCTGCAGGTGTATGAGCTCGTTGAGGCGGCGTATCTTCTCCTCCTCGGGCACGTTGTCGGGGAGGTGCTTGGCGGCGTAGGTGCCGGGGCGCTCGGAGTACTTGAACATGAAGGCCGAGTCGAAGCCCACCTCGCGCACGAGCGAGAGGGTCTCGAGGTGGTCTTCCTCGCTCTCGTCGTGGTAGCCCACGAAGATGTCGGTGGTCAGTCCGCAGTCGGGTATGATGCGACGTATGGCGGCCACGCGGTCGAGATACTGCTGGCGGGTGTACTTGCGGTTCATCAGCCTGAGGGTCTTGTCAGACCCGCTCTGTGCGGGGAAGTGTATGTGGTGGCAGAGGTTGGGTTCCGCGGCGATGGCGTGGAGGATGTCCTCGGTCATGTCTTCGGGGTTGGAGGTGGTGAAGCGCACGCGCATCGAGGGTACGGCCTGCGCCACCATGCGCAGCAGCTGGGCAAACGAGGTCGACCCTTCCTCGCGCTTGCCCGAGGGGGAGAGTCCGTAGGAGTTGACGTTCTGTCCGAGGAGGGTCACCTCCTTGTATCCGCGGTCGCGGAGGTCGCGCACTTCGCGGAGTATGCTCTCGGGGTCGCGTGAGCGTTCCCGTCCGCGGGTGTAGGGCACGATGCAGTAGTGGCAGAAGTTGTTGCAGCCGCGCATGATGGAGACAAATCCGCTGACCTTGTTGCCGCCGATGCGCTGGGGCACGACGTCGCGGTAGGTCTCGGTCTTCGACAGTTCGATGTCGATGGCGTTGTGTCCGTTCTCGCACTGGGCGATCATGTCGGGCAGGTTGAGGTAGGAGTCGGGCCCGCAGACAAGGTTGGCGTGGTGGTTGGCGATGAGGTCGTCGCGCACGCGCTCGGCCATGCAGCCGAGCACGCCGAGGATGAGGGTGCGGCCCTTGCGGCGCTCGGCGTCAAGCGTGTCGAGGCGGTTGTAGATCTTGTTCTCGGCATTCTCGCGTACCGAGCAGGTGTTGAGGAAGATGGCGTCGGCCTCGTCTTCCTTGTCGCAGGTCTCGTAGCCGGCCATCTGCATGACGGAGGCTACCACCTCGGAGTCGGCCACATTCATCTGGCAGCCGTAGGTCTCTATATACAGTTTCTTCATTCTTTCGGATGCGTGTACAGGCCCCGTGCGTCTGGGCGGGGCGATATCCGTGCAAAGGTACGGAAAATATCGCACATAGCGTGCTGACAAACCCCATTTTCAGCCCGTGGAGGGCGTCACTCACCCGCGGCTGACCTGTACGGAGAGTGTTTCGGGGTCGAAGGCCACGCCGTCGCTCTCGACAAAGCGGGCGAGCGTGCCGTCGGCGGCCATCGACCGGGGCGTGCCTGTGGCGAGCGTGCCGCCGCCGGTGATCCACAGCCGGTCGGCCAGCTGCACGGCGGTGCCGAAGTCGTGGGTGGAGGCGACGATGGTCTTGCCGGCCTCGCGGGCCAGGCCGAGGAGCAGGCGCATGAGGTCTACCTTGGCCGTGAAGTCGAGGTAGGAGGCCGGCTCGTCGAGCAGGATGACGGGGGTCTGCTGGGCGAGGGCCCTGGCCACCATCACCTTCTGTCGCTCGCCGTCGCTCAGGCGGGCGAAGCGGCGGTGGGCCAGCGGTGCGGTGCCGGTCATGCGGAGGGCCTCGTCGACGGCCCTCTCGTCGTCGGCGGAGAGCGATCCCCAGAATCCGGTGTAGGGCGTGCGGCCCGTGGCCACCATCTCGCGGGCGGTCATGTCGGCCACGTCGGGCTGCCGGGTGAGCACCACGGCCACAAGGCGCGACCGCTCGCGGGGCGTGAGCAGGGCGGTGTCGTGCCCGGCTATGGAGGCCGTGCCGGCGAGGGGCGGCTGCAGGGCGGCGAGGGTGCGGAGCAGGGTCGACTTGCCCGACCCGTTGCGCCCCATGAGGCAGACGAGCTGTCCGCCGCGCTCCTGCACGTCGATGCCGGAAAGCACGGTGCGCACGGTGCGGCGCCCGTCACGGTATCCTACGGTGAGCCGGCGGAGCACGATGCCGGCCGCCTCTGGTGTATAGTCGGTCATGGCGCAAAGATAGGGCGAATTTCCGAGCCGGCAAAGCGTGTCCCCCTGTTTTTTGGGCGCGGCGGCCGCCGGACCGCAAAAAATTGAGTACCTTTGTCGTGATGGACAATGCAATACTGGCGCTCCGCCGGCAGCGCGCGCTGCTCGAGATGGAGTATGCCCACGAGAAGGAGGAGTTCCGCCGCCAGACGGAGGCCGTCGGCATGGCGCGCAAGATCAGGCGCGGCGATGCCTGGTGGCCCGTGCGCGTGGGGCGGTGCTACTACAACTCGCTCAACCAGACGGTGGTCGAGATCTTCCGCTCGGCCGACGAGGCCGGCACGGAGCACAACTTCGAGTTCGGCAGCCCCGTGATGTTCTTCACCATGGAGGGCGACGGGGCAAAGGCCGGGGGCGTGAAGTACTTCTCCTTCGCCGCGACGGTGAGCTACGCCGCCACCGACCGCATGGTCGTCGTCGTACCCGACACGGGCCGCGCGCTCGACCTCAGCCGGGCGGGGCGCGTGGGCGTGCAGCTCTCGTTCGACGAGACCTCCTACCGGCTGATGTTCGACGCGCTCGACCGGGTGATGCGCGCCACCGGCGGCCGCCTGGCCTACCTGCGCGACCTCTTCGCCTCGTCGCGACCGGCCGCGCGCTACACCTTCGACACACCGCGCATGCCGTGGCTCAACGCCTCGCAGGAGCGGGCCGTCGGCGAGGTGCTGCGGGCCAAGGACGTGGCCGTCGTGCACGGGCCTCCGGGCACGGGCAAGACCACCACGCTCGTCGAGGCGGTGTACGAGACACTGCGCCGCGAAAGCCAGGTGCTGGTGTGCGCGCAGAGCAACATGGCCGTCGACTGGATCTCCGAGCGGCTCGTCGACCGCGGCCTGTCGGTGCTGCGCATCGGCAATCCGTCGCGCGTAGACGACAAGATGCTCTCGTTCACCTATGAGCGGCGGTTTGAGGACCATCCCGACTACCCCCAGCTGTGGAGCCTGCGCAAGGCCATGCGCGAACTGCGCGGTGCGCGGCGCCACGGCGACAGCTTCCACCAGAAGATGGACCGCCTGCGCAGCCGGGCCACCGAGCTTGAGGTGCGCATCAACGCCGACCTCTTCTCCGAGGCGAAGGTCATCGCCTGCACCCTCACCGGAGCGGCCCACCGCCTGCTCGACGGACAGAAGTTCGGCACGCTCTTCATCGACGAGGCCGCACAGGCGCTCGAGGCGGCGGCGTGGATCGCCATACGCCGGGCCTCGCGCGTGGTCTTCGCCGGCGACTACTGCCAGCTGCCGCCCACGGTGAAGTGCCCCGAGGCGCTGGCCGGCGGACTGGGCCGCACGCTCATGGAGCGCGTGGCATCGGCCAAGCCCGAGACGGTGACGCTGCTCAGCGTGCAGTACCGCATGCACGAGCGCATCATGCGCTTCTCCTCGGAGTGGTTCTACGGCGGACGCGTGGAGAGCGCGCCCCAGGTGCGGCACCGCGGCATACTCGACTACGACCGCCCGATGGTGTGGATCGACACCGCCGCCATCGACGCCCGCGAGGAGTTTGTGGGCGAGACGTTCGGCCGTATCAACCGGGCCGAGGCGCGCCTCACCGTCGACACGCTCACGGCCTACTTCGCCAAGATCGGCAAGGGCCGCGTGCTCGAGGAGCATATCGACGTGGGCATCATCACGCCCTACCGTGCCCAGGTGCAGCTGCTGCGCGGCATGGTGCGGCGTGAGGAGGCGCTCGCGCCCATCCGCCATCTGGTGACCGTCGGCACGGTCGACGGGTTCCAGGGCCAGGAGCGCGACGTGATCGTCATCTCGCTCGTGCGGGCCAATGCCGAGGGCAACATCGGTTTTCTGCGCGACCTGCGCCGCATGAACGTGGCCGTCACCCGGGCCCGCATGAAGCTCATCATCCTCGGCGACGTGGCCACGCTCACCCGCCACCCTTTTTACAGGCGGCTCTACGAATATACGTGCGAGGACGAGGACACTTGCGCCGGCGGAGACAGGCTGTGACATTCCCCGCCGACGCCGACACACCGCCCCAACAAGAACATACATCACCCAACAAGAAGAAAAAACCTTCCGTTTTTATGCTACGACGTGACTATCTCATGCAGCTCATCGAGGAGTTTGCCGCTGCCCTGGCCCTTGCGCTGGAGAAGAAGGAGTTTGAAAGCCGGCGCGAAGCGCTGCTGCGCCTCTACGACAAGTATCTCGGCGGACGCGACCGCTTCCACCATGTATCCCTCGACGAGGTGATGGCCTCCGTGGCCGAGTGGCCCGAGCACGAGCGGCTGCAGCGCACGGAGATGCTCGCCGAGCTCTACCATGCCGAGTCGGCCTGCGTGGCCGGACCCGAGCGGCACGACCTGGCCGGCAAGGCCTACGCCCTCTACACCTTCGTCTGCCGGCACGACCGCACCTACTCCTTCGACCGCCTGCGCAAGATGGACGAGCTCAGGCGGTGGGGAGGGGAGGAGCAATAAGAGACACCGCACCTACTAATGGCACCTACCAATGGCACCTACTGAAAAATCCCGGACCGCGCGAAAGCGCTGCCCGGGATTTTCCGTGTATTGCAATAATAAAAAACGTGGTACGCACCTTGCGGGTATGTCCGCGTTATGGTGAAATTCCGTGTTCAGAATCCCTGCAGGCAATGACACTGACAACCCTGCGCAGGTACATGGTCCAGCAAGGGTGTCACGGCAGTCCGCAAGGGAAAAGCCCTGCAAGGGCGTTACAGTCCCAGCCCAGGGTGAGGAGGGAGCGGAGCAACCGACGTAACCCTGGGTTTCGTATTGACGAAGGACGGCTGGCCTGTAAGGTCAGCACAACAGATGGTATTGTGGTGACCTTACAGGCCACCCTTATCACGAACCGTTTGACCCAGGGTTACGTCGGTCGCTCCGCTCCCTCCTCACCCTGGGCTAGGATCGTCACGCCCTTTCAGGGCTCGCATTACCCAAGCTACGAGCGCTACACTCTTGTAGGGCTTTGCATCACCCTGGCCGGGGCCGTAACGCCCCAGCTGGGCTTTTCGCTCGAGTTCGGGAGCCGGAACTTTATTTCTTGATCATCTTGTAGGCCTTGCCGTCGGCGGTGCGCACTACGTATATGCCGTTGGCGGAGGTGCCGGCCACGCGGCGGCCGCTGAGGTCGTAGAAGCCTACGGCAGTCTTGTTGGCAGTGGCCTTGGCGTCGTCGATGCCGGCTGCGGTGCGGTTGGTGTAGTCGATGGCGTAGGTGTGCCAGCTCTGCAGGTCGCCGGCGTAGTTGGTCACGTAGACGGTGGTGTGGGCGTTCTCCTCCTCGGTGGCGGTGACGATGTATCCGGCATCGCCGGCGGCGTCGCATACGGCGTCGATGAGATCGGGATCGAAAGCGCCGTCGCCCTCGAGGGTGTAGGCGTAGTTGTCGGGAGCGAATCCGCTGAGGGACTTGCCGTTGTACGACAGGCTGCTGAGGGCGGAGTTGTAGATCAGGCTGGCATCGTCGACGTAGAGGGCGTCGGGGTCGCTGCCGGTGCTGCCGCCGCCAGGCTTGGAGCAGGTGGAGAGGGTCACGAGGATGGCCTTGCCGACGACGCCGTTGTCGTCATACGAGGCATAGTCGAAGGGTACGACCACGCGCTGCCACTCGTCGGTAGCCTCGATGGTGGAGTTGTTGGCCTTGGCCGCAACATTGGTATAGGTCTTGTTCTCGGGATCCTGGTAGTAGGTACCGTCGGTGATGACGGCCGACATGGTGGCGTAGTAGCTTTTCGTCGAACCCTTGTGGAACTTCACCCACACGGCGATGGAGTCGGGAGCGGCAGCCAGGGCTGCGTAGAAGGGGTCGCCGGCGGCGTCGGTGGAGGTGTTGTCCAGGTTGAGGAAGGCGTTGTTGGCGCTATTGCTGGCGGTCGTGCTGCCGGCATTGAGCTGGCCTGTGGTGATGGTACCGTTGGCCGACTGTCCCATGACGACGGAGGACACTACCTTGACGCTGCTCGTACCGGTGCTTCCGGGACGCACGTCATCGCTGGTGTAGGTGTGGACGGTGCCGGCCACGGCTGCCTTCAATGTGCCTGTGCAGCTCATGAAGGAGTGCCAGGCGTCAGGCTCCTGGCTTGACTTGAGCATATACTTGGCGGTGTGGAAGCGCTCGAATCCGGAGTTGGCTATCTGGCCCACTTCCTCGGGATGGTCGCCGAACTGTACCTTGATGACGCCCAGTCCGGAAGCGTTGACGTCGATGAGGATGACGGCGTCGAGCTTGCTCTTGGCTGCCTTGCCGATGAAGAGCACGGGCAGCTCGCCGAGGGCCGGGCCCATCCAGTCTTCCACGCTGGCGTCGTCGCCCTTGGCGATGGTGATGCGCTGGCTGCCGCCCATGTAGGTCACGGTGCCGCACTCCTCGTTCTGCACGCCGCTGAGGGTGATGGTGCCGATGGGCATGCCTGAGAAGGAGAAGTTCTTGAGGGTCAGTGTGCTGGTACCTTCAGCGCTCTGGTCGATGCTGATGGTGGTTTCGCCGGCGTCCATGGGCTCGCCGCCCAGCGACACGCTGAGCTTGCCCGTATAGTCGGTGGCACTGGCGGCCATGGTCATGGCTGCCGCAAACATAAGAGTAAAGATTTTCTTCATTTTCGTGATAGTTTTCGTTCCTATTGATACTATGGGGAAATTATTCAATATTCTATAGGGAATATGTCCTTTTACCTTAAGGCGTGTTCTAAAAATTCCACACATTTTTAAATTCTATTTTGACGGGTATGCTCTTTGTGTCTTTTTGATTTTATCCGGCAT
>CAVHOL010000042.1:0-24576 GCA_963637655.1 bacterium
ATTTGCCCCTGTAGGGGGCGCATAATTCAACATACGGATTATTCCAATGTTTCACACATTTATATAATTCGTGAGATTCGTAAAATTCGTGGTTCATCAAACCACGGGGCCATTGGTTTTTATTAACCACGAATTTTACGAATTTCACGAATATGCGGTGGAATTGAATTATGCGCCCCCTACAGGGGCAAATTTGTTGGCGTATACGAAAAACGTAGGGCCGAGGCCCTACGCTATATTATGTCGTCCCTACGGGACTCGTCGGTTGCGAAAAATCCTCTTGACTTGTCGGTTGCCAACCGCCTCCGGCCCCTTATTCCTCTGTAATTCCCCGCTCGCGCAACCGGTCGAAATCGGCGTCGGTGAGTCCTGCGCGGCGCAGGGTGACGGCCTCGTTGTGGTCGTTGAGGTAGCGGCGGGGACCGCAGCGGTAGTCGGGGCTGGCCAGCGACTTGGAGCGTTGCAGGCGCGGGGAGCCGATGCCGGCGAGATGGAGGAGGGTGTGGAAGGTGGAGACGCTGCTTTGTGCCTGTGCGCCGGCGTTGCGGCGCAGGGTGGCGGTGATGTCGGGGAAGGCGCGGCGGTAGCCTTCGGACGTCCATACGGCGAAGGGCACGTGCAGTTCGTAGTACGACGGTATGGGCGAAGCGTGGAGGAAGAGCTGGCGGCCGTCGTCGTAGATGTTCTCCCCGTGGTCGGCCGTGTAGAGCATGGCCGACATGCCGCCGTGCGAGCGCAAGAGCGAGGCGATGCCCTGGAGCAGGCGGTCGGTGTAGGCGATGGCGTTGTCGTAGGCGGCGGTGAGCGACGGGCGGTTGGCCGGGCGGGCCTCGGCCGGACTGTCGGGCTGGTAGCGGGCGGCGCTGCGGGGATAGCGCTCTCGGTAGTTGAAGTGGGCACCGTAGGTGTGGAGCACGACCAGAAGTTTGCGGTGGCGTGCGCCGAGCGAGCGCTT
Organism: bacterium; assembly: GCA_963637655.1. GTDB lineage: Bacteria > Bacteroidota > Bacteroidia > Bacteroidales > Bacteroidaceae > Prevotella. Next base: position 956 of record CAVHOL010000042.1, read on the forward strand.
CAGGCCGTCGAGCAGGGCACTGTCGTAGATGCAGGAGTCTTCGGGCAGGCCGTCCTTGATGAAGCGGCACTCATCGGCCTCCTCGCCGAAGAAGTCGATGTAGGAGTGGTTGCGCCGCTGGTTGGAGAGGAACACCGTGTAGAAGCCCGCCTCGCGGAAGGCCGTGACGAGGCCGCGCTGCCGCGGCAGACTGTTGAAGTCATCGGCCGACACCGCCGAGAGCAGCATCGGCACGCTCTTGTGGGTGGTGTTAGACTGCGAGAGGACGTGCGTGAAGCAGGTCACATCGCTGTCGGTGCGGAGCCAGGGAGAGGTGTCGCGCGGGTAGCCGTAGGCCGAAAACTCCATGGCGCGGGCCGTCTCGCCGACCACGAGCACATAGGTCTCCACACTGTCGGCCGGATGTGTGGCGTATGCGCCGAAGCTGAAGACGGCGGCGCTCTCCTCGTGGTGGGCGGTATCGTAGGTGCGGCCGACGGCGAGGCAGAGGTTGTAGACGGCATTGACGGGATACATCTGGTCGGTCACGCGGTAGGTGGCGTCGGTGGCGCGGCAGATGCCGGTGAGCAGCAGTCCGACAATGGCGCCGGCCGATCCGGCACGCAGAGCCTTGCGGCGGAACGCTCCGCCGATGTGCGACCCTCTGGCGGCGGCCACCGTGGCGGCCACGAGCAGCGGCAGGTAGATGACGACCACGGCGGCTACGGCAGGCACGAGATTGTCGAGCAGTTCGAGCGCTTCGCCGGCATTGGTGGTGACAAGGTTGAGAAACATGTCGACGGCGATGACCGACCGTCCGTAGAGATAGAGCAGCACCGTCTGGAAGGCGGCGAGAAACACCAGCGGGAAGAGCATCCACACCGCGCGTCCTGTGCGGCGCACGGCGACCGTCAGCAGAAGGTATGCCGACACGGGCAGCACGATGCTGGCTATGCGGGCCGTGATGCTCATCGGTTCGGTGACGGCGAGGGCGACGTTGGGCAGGGCGAGGGCCACGACCGTGGCGATGGCGAGGCGGCGCGGGTCGGTGCAGTATCGGGCAATCTTTTTCAGTGTTTTCATCATTTTAAAGAACAAGCCTTAAGAGTTGGAGAAAAAGGCCTTAAGTGACGGTTAAAAAACAACTTGGTACGATTTTGATGATGTACTTTTATGTTCCATAACCTTGACGGCTCATCTTTTTGGCTGTTTTCGTCTCTTTCATCGGTCACATAGCCCGCTATGCTCCCTCTTCAAGAGACAAAAACATCTCAAAAATATAAGCCGAAATCGTACCAATTTATTCTTTAACCGTCACTAAAAGGCTTCATTGATATTGAAAAGGAAGCCGGACTGTCCGGCCTTGCCGAATCCGTAGTCGAGGCGCACGTTGACGTTCTTCTTGAACTCCCAGCGGTAGCCTACGCCGTAGTTGGGCAGCAGGTGGCCCAGGCGCATGTCGCCGAAGCGGCGGAACACGGTGCCTGCGCCGGCCCAGACGACGATGCCGTTGCGCCGCCAGACGTGCTGGCGCAGTTCGATCTGCGCCTCCATCTTGTTGCGGTCGCGGTAGCGTCCGTCGTAGTAGCCGCGCATGGAGTAGGCGTTGCCCAGGAGGGCGAGCATGTTCCAGGAGGGGTGGCCCACGTTGAAGGTCGAGCGGAAGTCGAAGGCAAGAGTCGCGCCCCGCCAGGCCCGTCCGTAGACGTCGGCCCGTATGTCGGTCGTGGAGAAGGCGTAGCGGTTGCCCATCCATCCGGGGCGGAACATCTGGGCGACCATGACGTAGACGCCGCGGTGGGGAGCGGTGAGCACGTCGCGGGTGTCGTAGGCGAGGGTGGCGCCGATGCCGACGTTCCATGTGTGGCGGTCTTGCCCCTCGAGCAGTTCGGGGCGGGCGATGTCGCGTCCGATGGCATAGTCGTAGGTCACGGTCGGGCCGATGAAGAGGCCGTCGGCCAGTCGCACGAGAAAGCTCGCCTTGGCCTGTGCCTGCCACCGCTTCATCTTGCTCTTGTTGGCGTCGTCATTGCCCATGTCGTAGCCCATGCCCCAGAAGTAGCAGGGGAAGGAGTAGAAGTAGAGCGTGTAGTCGGCGCGGTAGCGGTCGCGGGGGAAGATATGGTTGCCGCGTATGCCCAGCATGTAGAAGCCCACGGTCGACACGTCGCCGAAGAGCGAGATGTTGGACGGCGGCAGGAGCGTGTCTGTCGGTTCGGTGCGGTAGACGCCGGCGGCCACGAGGCCCAGTCCGAGTTTGGTGTCGGTACTGTAGTGGGGTCCGCCGATGACGCTGAAGTCGAACCGCCGGTGGTTCTTGTTCTTGTTGGCGTCGTTGAAGTAGTCGAGAAAGCGGGTGATGAGGCTCTTGCGCCGGGGAGCGGCGGTGGTGTCGGGCAGGGCATAGGTGACGGCGGTATCGCCGACATCGGCTACGGCTGCCGCAACGGAGTCTTGGGCGCAGGCAAGGGAGGCGCTCAGGAGCGTGAGCAGAAGGGTCAGGGTGAGGGTCTTCACTTGGGTGTGTTGTTTTTTTCTAAGGGTGGTGAGGGTGTATGGGGACGGGGCGGGTCAGTACACGAGCCGCACGTTGTCTATCCAGAGTGTGTTGCCCACGGCGCCGATGTAGGCACCGCCGTGGCTGGAGGAGAACTGCACGATGAGATGGGTGGGTGTGGCGTTGGCGGCGGCCCAGCCCGTCTCGCGTACGGGTACGCTCTTGCCCTTGCTGTTGCGGGCGTAGTCGTCGGAGCGCAGTCCCATGGTGGAGGCGTTGTACCAGGAGTTGTGGGTGATGTCGCCGTAGTGTATCTCGTAGGTGGCGTCGTCTACCCATCCCGACGTGGAGCGGGAGTATCTCACGACGGCCGTGCCGACGCGCTGGGCGGTGATGTTGCCCTTGCTGTCTTCGGAGCGTTTCTGGAGGTAGAGCACCATGACGGCGCAGTCTTGTCCGGCGACGGTCTTGGGCGATGAGAATCCGTTCTGGTGTATGCGGCTGCCGTTGCCGGCCACCTGTACGCGGTAGTCGTAGCGTATGGCCTTGGGCCGCTGGGTGAAGGGTATGCCCCAGTTGAGCGCTTTGGGCCCGTCCTTGGTGCCGGTGATGGGTTCGCGCATGTCGCCGAGGAAGAGCGATCCGGCGGCGAGCACCTTGATGTTCATCATGCCCAGCACGCGGCAGGTCTCGATGTGGGTCTGCAGGCGGGCGCAGTAGCCGCTCCCGCGGCGGTCGCGGTAGACGGAGGTGTTGGTCTTGACTACGCCCATGACCTTGGCCATGACGTTGGACGTGCCCCAGGGCGACCCGCCGAGGTTGGTGTAGGGTTTTGTGGAGTTGAGGGTCTGGTCAGGCCCTATCTCGTAGAGGGTCTTGGTGTTGCCTCCGATGATGGCCGACTCCTTGACTTGGCGTACTACCCAGTGGTCCATGTTGCCGTACTTGATGGGCACTTCCCTTTCTCCGGCTCTGGCCGGCAGAATGGCGAAAAGCAGCAAGACAAGGGCTTGGGCGTGACAGTTGTGTTTCATTTAGATTACGTTCTTTTGTATACCGGGTGCAAAATTAGTAAATAAATATTGTATGGGTATAGTCCTTTGTATACCTTTTGTGTGCACAAAGTGTTCTGTATGTCATGAGTATTGGGTGAAATGCCACTTGGCGCCGCCGGATAGCGGGTGGCGGCGTGAGTGGGCAGCGGGTAGCGGGGTTGAGTGGGTGATGCCCACAGCCCTACATAAAACGCCGGGGAACGGCCGGCGTTTGGCGTTTTCAAAATAAAATATCGCAAACACCCAGCCCCGTAGGGGCGGCATAATATAGGATAGGGCCTCGGCCCTATCTTAACCTATCGTTACAAACATTGCCCCTGTAGGGGGCGCATAATTTAACCCATACGGACGATTGAATTATGCGCCCCCTACAGGGGCACCTGCAAAACACAACCCTAAAACGTAGGGGCCGCTCGACTTTGTCGCTTGCGTCAGCAAGAAGCCCCTACGCTATACTATGCCGCCCCTACGGGGCTTGTTGTTTGCGATATTTTACCGGACACCAATATTTCGGGATGTACTTTTCCCGATATGTTTTTTCGGTTTTACTGTTTCTGCGTCATTACTGTTTTTTGTTTCCCCGTCATTTCTGTTTGCCGCAGGCTACGCTGACGGCACGCTGTACGATGGGGTTGCTCTCGTTGATGACCTGGAAGTACTGGTCCATGTCCCACAGGTCGCGTGCGACGAGGGCCTTGACCTGCAGTCGGAGCTGGGGCAGGGTGCGGGTGAGCTCGTCGTCGTCGGCGGGCTTGATGTTCTGCTTGGCGGCCTCGGCGATGATGTCGTCGATGAGCGTCTGGGGTACGGTGTATCCGCTGAGGAAACTGTCGAAGGAGGGGTAGGCTTTGCGGAGCTCGCTGCGGTGGGTGTCGACGTACTTCAGGTTGGCGTTGATGATGAAGCTGCGTGCGGCGAGCTGTCGGTGGAACTTGGTGTAGAGCGTTGTGTCGAGCGGCACAAAGTAGTCGGGCATGATGCCTCCGCCTCCGTATACCGTGCGGTGGCGGCGCAGGGTGTAGCAGCGCAGAGAGTCGTCGAAGTGTATGCTGTCCTGCGAGTAGAGCTCGCCGTGGCGGAAGCGCTTCTCGATGTCCTGCTCATAGTCGCGTGCGTCGCCCTTGGTGTAGGGCTTTTGTATGCAGCGTCCGGCGGGGGTGTAGTAGTGGGCGATGGTGAGGCGTATCATCGAGCCGTCGTCGAACTCGATGGGGCGCTGCACGAGTCCCTTGCCGAAGGAGCGGCGGCCGATGACGGTGCCGCGGTCCTGGTCTTGTATGGCGCCGGAGAGGATCTCGGCGGCCGATGCCGAATATTCGTTGACGAGCACGAACACGCGTCCCTCGCGCAGTGTGCCGTTGCCCTTGGCGCGGTATTCCTGGCGTGAGGTGGCCCGGCCTTCGGTGTAGACGATGAGGTCGTTTTTCTGCAGCAGTTCGTTGGCGATCTGCACGGCGGTCATGAGGTAGCCGCCGCCGTTGTCCTGCAGGTCGATGACGAGGTCTTTCATGCCGTGGCGGCGCAGGGTGTCGACGCTGGCCATAAACTCGTCGTAGGTGGTGGCGCCGAACGAGCCGATGCGGATGTATCCCAGTGCGGGGCGCAGCATGTAGGTGGCGTCGATGGTCTTGACGGGTATCTTGTCGCGGGTGACGGTGAAGTAGATTACGTCGGGTATGCCGCGGCGCACGACGCCGATCTTGACCTTGGTGCCCTTGGGTCCGCGCAGACGGCGCATGATGTCCTCGCGGGCCATCTTGACGCCGGCGATGGCGGTGTCGGCCACGCTGACGATGCGGTCGCCGGCGAGTATGCCGACCTTCTCGGAGGGTCCGCCGACGATGGTCTGTATGATGAGGAGGGTGTCCTGCGACATGTTGAACTGTATGCCGACGCCCTCAAACGAGCCGTTGAGCGACTCGGTCATCGAGCGGGTCTCCTTGGCGGTGGTGTAGGAGGAGTGGGGGTCGAGTTTTTCGATCATGCCGCGTATGCCGTCTTCGACGAGCTTCTTCTCGTCGACGGAGTCTACGTAGAGGTTGGTGATGGCCATTTCGGCGATCTGCATTTTGCGCATGGGGCTGTCTGACCCGTAGTTGAGGCGCATCTGTGCCCGGGCGCCTATGGCTGCCACGGCCAGCAGAAGGAGGAGGGCGAGGCGGCGTGCGGGGGCGTGCAGACGGTGTGTGGTGTTTTTCATTTTCTGTGTTATCTTTTTTCTGGGGCGCGACTGTCGATTGTCTCTACATCATCATATTGCTGCCGGGTGAGGTTCAGGCTTTGCCTTCGGCCTCGTCGGGCAGGTCTTCCTCTACGACGAGGTTGTCGATGATGAAGTTCTGGCGCTCCATGGTGTTCTTGCCCATGTAGTATTCGAGGAGTTTCTGTACCTGGTCGTTCTTGTGGAGGGTGACCTGCTCGAGGCGCATGTCGGGACCGATGAAGTGTACGAACTCCTCGGGCGAGATCTCTCCGAGACCCTTGAATCGGGTGATCTCCGGGTCGGGTCCCAGCTCGCGGATGGCGGTGAGGCGTTCCTCGTCGCTGTAGCAGTATCGGGTGACAAAGTCGCTCTTCTTTTCCTTGCCGGTGAGGCGTGCGTCGGCTTCGGCGACGACCTTCTTGTCCTTGATCTTGGTGCGGCGGTTGCGCACGCGGAAGAGTGGGGTCTGCAGCACGTAGACGTGGCCTTTCTTGATGAGGTCGGGGAAGAACTGCAGGAAGAAGGTGATGATGAGCAGTCGGATGTGCATGCCGTCGACATCGGCATCGGTGGCGACGATGACCTTGTTGTAGCGCAGGGTGTCGAGTCCGTCCTCGATGTCGAGGGCGGCCTGGAGGAGGTTGAACTCCTCGTTTTCGTAGACCACCTTCTTGGTCAGTCCGTAGGAGTTGAGCGGTTTGCCGCGCAGCGAGAAGACGGCCTGGGTGTTGACGTCGCGGCTCTTGGTGATCGATCCGCTGGCCGAGTCGCCCTCGGTGATGAAGATGGAGGACTCCTCCTTGCGGTCGTTCTTGGCGTCGGAGAAGTGTATGCGGCAGTCGCGCAGCTTGCGGTTGTGGAGGTTGGCCTTCTTGGCCCGCTCGCGCGCTATCTTGGTGACGCCGGCCATGGCCTTGCGTTCGCGTTCGCTCTCGACGATCTTCTGCTGCATGGTCTCGGCCACGTCGGCGTGTATGTGGAGGTAGTTGTCGACTTCGCGCTTGATGAAGTCGCCGACGTACTTGTTGATGCTTTCTCCGCCGGGTGCCATGGCGAGCGAGCCGAGCTTGATCTTGGTCTGCGACTCGAACATGGGTTCCTCGACGTTGATGGCGATGGCGGCGACGAGGCCGTTGCGTATGTCGGTGTATTCGTAGTTTTTGGAGAAGAACTCCTTGATGGTGCGTGCGATGTGCTCCTTGAACGCGCTCTGGTGGGTGCCGCCCTGTGTGGTGTGCTGTCCGTTGACAAACGAGTGGTACTCCTCTCCGTACTGGTTGGTGTGGGTGAAGGCGATCTCGATGTCCTCTCCCTTGACGTGTATGATGGGGTAGAGCGAGTCGTTGGTCATGGTGTCGGTGAGCAGGTCGGCCAGTCCGTTGCGCGAGAGTATGCGGCGGCCGTTGTACATGACGGTCAGTCCGGAGTTGAGGTAGGTGTAGTTGCGGAGCATGGTCTCCACGATGTCGTCGTGGAAGGAGTAGCCGGTGAAGAGGGTGGGGTCGGGCTCGAAGAAGATGTAGGTGCCGTTCTCGTCGTCAGACGGGGCGGTGGTGTCTTCCTGCAGCACGCCGCGCGAGAAGACAAGCGTGCGTACCTGCCCTTCGCGGTAGGAGCGCACCTCGAAGCGGGCGCTGAGGGCGTTGACGGCCTTGACGCCGACGCCGTTGAGCCCGACGCTCTTCTTGAAGGCCTTGGAGTCGTACTTGCCGCCGGTGTTGAGCACCGACACGGCCTCGACGAGCTTGCCCTGGGGTATGCCGCGTCCGTAGTCGCGCACGGAGACGCGGAGGTTGTCGTCGACGTCGACCTCGATGCGCTTGCCGGCGTTCATCTTGAACTCGTCGATGGAGTTGTCGATGACTTCCTTGAGAAGTACGTAAATGCCGTCCTCGGGCAGGTTGCCGTCGCCCAGGCGGCCGATGTACATGCCGGGCCGGGTGCGCACGTGCTCCATGTCAGAGAGGTGGCGTATGTTGTCGTCGGTATAGGCGACTATGGTCTCTTCGCTCATCTTGTTGCGGTTGTGGCGCACTGCGTGGCGGTGTGCCGTTGGTTTATGGTATGTCGGGGTGTCAGCCGATGGTCTTGCGGTAGCACTTGCGGCGCTTGTGCATGACGGGGCTGAGTGCGCCCCACTGGCTCTGTACGCCCTCGTTGCTCTCCAGTTCCACCTGGGTCTCGCCCCACTCGAAGCCGTAGGCCTGGTAGCGGGGTATGAGGTCGGCGAACATGAGGGCGTTGGCGCCCTTGGAGCGGTACTCGGGCAGCACGCCGAGCAGGAGCAGGTCGACGATGTTGGTCTTGTGGTGGCGTATGGCGCGCAGCAGGTGCCACCATCCGAGGGGCAGCATGCGTCCGCGGTGGCATTTCTGCAGGGCGTGCGAGAGCGAGGGTATGGTGATGCCTACGCCCACAAGCTTCTTGTCGGCGTTCCAGTCTTCGATGAGGGTGATGAGGCTGAGGTCGGCCAGGGGGAAGTACATCTCGACGTACTGGTCGATCTGGCGGTCGCTGAGCTGCGAGTAGCCGTAGAGGTCCTTGTAGGTGGAGTTGACCAGTTCGAAGATCTTGCGTCCGTAGCCGTCCTTGAGCACGTCCTTGCGGGTGAGCTTCCTGACGTGCAGGTTGTAGCGCTTCTCGATCATGGCCGCGATCTTGGCGTACTTCTCGGGTATGGTGTCGGGCACGTAGAGCTTGTACTCCACGTACTTGTTGTCGACCTCCCATCCGCCGAGCTTCTCCATGTGCTCGGGGTAGTAGGGGTAGTTGTAGATGGTGGGCATGGTGCCGAGCTCGTCGAATCCCCAGGTGAGCATGCCCTCGGGGTCCATGTCGGTGAAGCCGAGCGGGCCGACCATCTCCGTCATGCCGTTTTCGCGTCCGTAGGTTTCCACGGCGTCGAAGAGGGCGCGCGACACTTCCATGTCGTCGATGAAGTCGAGCCATCCGAAGCGTACCGACTTGCGGCCCCAGCGGTCGTTGGCGCGGTGGTTGATGATGGCGGCCACGCGTCCTACCATGCGTCCGTCGCGGTAGGCCATGAAGTATTCGGCCTGGCAAAACTCGAAGGCGGCGTTCTTGTCCTTGCGTAGCGTGTTGACCTCGTCGGTGTAGAGGTTGGGCACGTCGTAGGCGTTGCCTTCATATAGGTCGTAGTGGAAATCGATAAACTGTCGCAGATCGTAGCGCGAGGCTACCTTCTTGATTTCTATTGATGACATCTCTGTGCTTGTTGGTGGTGTTGTTCTCTGCGGGGCGGCCTTCTGCGGGCGGCTCTGTCGGAGAATGCGCCGGCGGCGCGGTGTGGTATGCTGCATGTACCGGCGACTGCCATGTTCTGATACAATTTATATATACAGTTCGCCTTGAAATGTGCAAAAGTACTGAAAATCATGCGAAATACAAAATCCGTGGCGGTTTTTATGATTATTTTACCACGCAGGAGGACGGGCTGCGGGGCGGAAAACGGGCTTTTTGGGGCCGCAGACGGTAAAATGTCGGATGATGTTTTGCCGTTCCTTGCAGTTGCAGTAATTTTGCAGACGCAATGGACAAGGACATACGCAATATCATCTTCGACCTGGGCGGCGTGCTCGTAGGTCTCGACGGCGCGCGGTGCATCAGCGCCTTCTCCCGGATAGGGTGCGGCGCCGTCGCCGACTATGTGGCCGAGCACCGCACGGAAGACCTGTTTCTCGAGATCGAGCGCGGACTGATCACCGCCCGACAGTTCTGCGACGAGGTGCGGCGCATCAGCCGGTGCGACGCCTCCGACAGCCAGATCGTGTGGGCGTGGAACGAGCTGCTCACCGACATCCCCGACAGCAAGAAGGAGCGGCTGCTGCAGCTGCGCGCCGCCGGCTACCGCCTCTTCCTGCTCTCCAATACCAACGAGATGCACTGGCAGCGTGCCTGCCGCCTGCTCGAGTACCGCGGCCACGGGGCCGGCGACTATTTCGAAAGGGTGTACCTCTCCAACGAGCTGCACCTCGTCAAGCCCGACACCGCCATCTATGCCGCCGTGCTCGCCCAAAGCGGCCTTGCGGCCGGAGAGACCCTTTTCGTCGACGACCGCGAGGAGAACCTCACCGCGGCCGCCGCACTGGGCATCCGCACCTTCCACGAGTGTCCCGGCCACCGCTGGGAAGACCTGCTCACGAACTTCTGAACCGACAGCATCATGCAGACCATACATATATCCATGACCTCGCGTCCTGCCGCTGTGCCGCCCTCGGTGGCCACCATCGGATTTTTCGACGGCGTACACCGCGGCCACCGCTTTCTCCTCGACCATGTCATCGCCGAGGCGCGCGCCGAAGGGCTGGCGTCGATGGCCGTCACCTTCGACCGCCATCCGCGTCAGGTGCTGCACAGCGACTATGTGCCGCAGGCCCTCTCTACGCCCGAGGAGAAACTGCGGCTGCTCGTCGCTACCGGCATCGACTGTGCGGCCGTGCTCCATTTCGACCGCGACATGGCGGCCTGCGGCGCCCGCGACTTCATGCGCGACATTCTCCGCGACGGCCTGGGCGTGCGGCGTCTGGTCATCGGCTACGACCACCGCTTCGGCCACAACCGCGCCGAGGGGTTCGACGACTATGTGCGCTACGGCCGCGAACTGGGCATCGTGGTCGAGCAGGCGCCCGCCTTCAGCGAGGGCGGCGACAAGGTCAGCTCGTCGCTCGTGCGCCGTCTGCTGGCGGCAGGCGACGTGGAGCGTGCTGCGGAGTGCCTCGGCCGGCCCTATGCCGTGTCGGGCAAGGTGGTGGGCGGCTACCGCGAAGGACGCCGCATGGGCTTTCCCACGGCCAATCTCGATGTCGCCGGTTCCGGCCGGATGCTCCCCGCCGACGGCGTGTACGCCACCGAGGTGCATATCGGGGGCGAGAAGGCAACACTCCGTGGCATGACCAACATCGGCCGCCGCCCCACGTTCGGCACCCACGGCGTGACCGTCGAGACCTACATCCTCGACTATTCGGCCGATCTCTACGGCCGGGAGATGTCGCTGGCGTTCCGGTCGCGGCTGCGCGGCGAGCACACCTTCTCCTCGCCCGGTGAACTGGCAGCGCAGCTCGCGGAAGACAGGGAAGAAGTGCGGAAGGTTTTTGGGGAGGAAAAAGTTGAAAGCGATAATCCAAAAGGGAGAAACGTATCCCAAGAAAGGTAATACAAAGCCCTGCAGGGCTTTATGTGCAACATACCGCACCTACTAACTCCAATCCCAAATACGAATAATAACAACAAAAAATGGAATCCATGAATACCTCAGTACCATCAACAAAAAAGGCCGTCTACGACGTCCTCTTCTATTTTGTGGCCTATGCCGCCATACAAGTCGTCCTGTCCATCATCGGACGTGCAGTGTTTCCCCGTCCCGACCAGTTGGCCGCACTCTCGGTGACCACGACCATCGTCGGCTGTGTGCTGACGGTGGCCCTGTTTGTGTGGCGGGGCTGGGCACCCTTCTCGCGTGAGTATATCCAGACGCGGCCGTGGGCGCTGCTCGCATGGGTGGCGTGTCTCGGTGTCGGCCTGATCGTGCCGCTGCAGCTCATGCAGGAGAGCATCGGCGTCGACATGCCCGAACGGTACAAGGCTCTCTTCTCCCAGATGATGGCGAGCGACTGGGGCTTCCTCGCCACCGCCGTAGCGGCTCCCGTGGCAGAGGAGGTGGTCTTCCGCGGTGCCATACTGCGCCGGCTGCTGCAGTGCCCGGCGCTGCGCGGCCACTGGACGGCCATCGCCATTACCGCCCTCGCGTTTGCCGTGATGCACGGCAATCTCTCGCAGGGGCTCAACGCCCTGCTCATCGGCCTGGTGCTCGGCTGGCTCTACTGGCGCACAGGCAGCATCGTGCCGGGTCTTGTGATGCACATCGCCGTCAATGCCTGCTCGGTGGCCGTCATGCGTCTGCTGCCGCAGACCGCCGACATGACCCTCATCGAGGTCTATGGCGGCAGCACCGTGCGCATCACCCTCTCGGTGGTCTTCTCGCTGGCCATCTGCGCAGCGGCTTTCTATCAGATTGTCCGGGAACTGAAAAAGTAATTGCCGTCGCCGACAGGCGGCCGGCGGCGGTCCTCGCTTCTATCCGCGTCCCACGAGCAGCTGGCGGGCAAACTCCCACACGATGATGCCGGCCGTGACGCTCACGTTGAGCGAGTGCTTGGTGCCGAACTGCGGTATCTCGATGCAGCCGTCGCTCTGGTCGACCACCTCCTGGTGTACGCCCTTCACCTCGTTGCCCAGCACCACGGCGTAGCGGCGGTCGGGGGCAAGGGCGAGCTCCTGTAGTTTGGTCGACCCTTCCACCTGTTCCACGGAGTAGACGTAGACCTCCTCGGCACGGAGCTGGCTGACGGCTTCAGTAGCCGACGCGAAGTACCGCCATGCCACCGAGTCCTCCCCGCCGAGCGCCGTCTTGTGTATCTCGGGGTGGGGCGGGGTGGCCGTGATGCCGCAGAGGCATACCTGCTCTACGCGGAAGGCGTCGCAGGAGCGGAACACCGACCCCACATTGTAGAGCGACCGCACGTCGTCGAGCACCACCGTGAGCGGCAGTTTCTGCGCCTGGCGAAACTCCTCGAGCGTGAGGCGCTGCATCTCTATTGTACGTAGTTTGCGCATAGTGTATATGTTTTTTGAAGTGCAAACTTAGCAAAAAAATCCGATACCGGCAACCCCGCCTTTTTGTTCGCCCGGAAGACGGGGATTGACAGATGAGGTATCAAAGGGGTGTCAATATTCAATGGACACCCAGCCCCGTAGGGGCGGCATAGTATAGCGTAGGGGCTTCTTGCTTAGGCAAGCGACAAAGTCGAGCGGCCCCTACGTCAAACGGAAATAGCAAACGTTGCCCCTGTAGGGGGCGCATAATTCATTCTCATACAATTTAATTATGCGCCCCCTACAGGGGCAATTTTGATGTGCATCGTGTGAAGATAGGGCCGAGGCCCTATCCTATACTATGCCGCCCCTACGGGGCTGGGTGTGCAACGCCGGTCGTCAATGCCCGTTGTGCAATGCCCGTTGTGCAACGCTCGGTCGCGCAACGCTCGGTCGCGCAACCTCGGTCGCGCAATGCTTCCCTGTGTATATTTGTCTGTCTTTTTGTTGTGCAATTTCGGGAAAAAGTGTACTTTTGTCGTAGATTGTATACCTTTTCAGTGAATACGGCGGAACCGTTGTTCCGCCAGAAACCAAAAACCCAAGTCCTTATGAGAAAAAGAACGCTGCACCTCTTCCTTCTCTTCCTGACCGCGCTGCTCTTTGCGCGACCTGCCCAATCCCAACCGCCTGCCCGTACGCTCACCCTTGGCGACAAGGCCGACGCCCTCACCTCGCTGCTGCATGCCGGCCGCTCTGCCGCTCATGCCGGACCGCTCGGCACGCTGCACGCCCGTAGCGGACACTTCCGCCAGATCGTCACCCCGCGTCTCTCCGCCGGCCCGGCTGTCCAGGCCGCCCCGCGCCTGCTCACCGATGACGGTGCACCGGCCGAACTGTGGGGCGTGGTGCTCGCCAGCGACTCGTGGAGCGACACCGACTACTGGGAGTATCCCTACGGCGTATACCGTCTGGCCAAGGGTGCCACCGCCATGACCGCCCTTGCCACCGACACCTACGGATACAACATCAACGGCGGCGGCGCGTTCTACGACGACAAGTTCCATGGCGTCAACTACTACGAGTACGACGGCGTATTCTACTACGCCTCTTACTACGAGTACTCCACCGACACCTGGGAGACCACCGACAACTCCGGACAGTACTCCTACGACGCCGGCATCGTGGCCTATGCCACCGCCTACGACAATACCACCGGCACGCTCTACGCCCTGCTCCGCGCCGACTCATCTGACAAGATGAACTTCGGCACGCTCGACTACTCGTCGCTCTCGTCGCAGGTGCTCGGTGCCGCTGAGCGCATCTATGTGGCCCTTGCCGCAGGACCCGACGGCACCATCTACGCCATCGGCGCCGACGGCAACCTCTACCGTCTGTCGAAGAGCGACGGCACGGCAACGCTCGTGGGCAGCACTGGCGTGACACCCGGCACCAAACTGCAGAGCGCCACCATAGACCAGGCCACAGGCACGATGTACTGGGCCGCCGTCAGAAGCGACAATACCACCGCCCTCTATACCGTCGATACGGAGAACGGTGATGCCGACAAGGTGATGGACTTCTCCGACAATGCCGAGATAGTCTGTCTCTACGCCCCTGCCGCCGACAATCCCGACGCCCCCGCCGCTCCGCTGAATGTGGAGACCGACTTCCAGGGCACGTCGCTCACCGGAACAGTGTCGTTCGACCTGCCCTCCACCACCGCCGGCGGCACCGCCCTCACGGGCGACATCGACTATACCGTCACCGACGGCACCGAGACCGTCGCCACCGGCACGGCAGCGGCCGGCGCACATGTCAGCGCTGCCGTGACGCTCGCCGCCTCAGGCAAGCACGAGATATCGGTCGCAGCGGCCAATGCCGCCGGACAAGGCAAGAAGACGACCGTGCGTACCGAGTGGCTCGGACCCGACGAACCGCTCCCGCCCTCGGAAGTGACGCTCGCCATCAGCGACAAGGGCCACGTGCTCCTCACATGGACGCCCGTCTCTGAAGGCATGAACGAGGGCGCCGTCGACCCCACCCACGCCCTCTACACCGTCACCCGACAGACCGACGGCAAGGTGGTGGCCGAGAACCTCACAGATACCTGCTTCGAGGAAGACATCGACATCTCCACCTATACCGCCTACAGCTACTCCGTCGCCGTGACCTGCGACGGCATCGACAGTCCGTGGGGCGCATCGTCGAACACGGTCAAGATGGGCGCCGCCTATGAGGTGCCCTGGAGCGAGAACTTCCGCGAGGTGTCTTCGCTCAGCCTCTTCGAGACCTCCAACAAGGGACGCTACGGATGGCGCTACGGCTACCAGTTTGTCAGCAGCCGCGCCGACATGTACGGCGACACCGACTGCGACGCATGGCTCGTCACCCCGCCCGTACATCTGCTCGGCGACCGCGCCTACTACTTCCGCTTCCAGGTGTGCAGCGGCGAGGAGGGCGCCACGCAGCGCATAGAGGCCGCCTACGGACAGGGTACCGACCCGTCGGCCTACACCAGTGTGGTGAAACCCACCGACATCAACTCGCCCATGACCTACATACCCGTAGAACGCCTCGTGCGCATCAGCGCCGACGGCGACTACCGCTTCGGCATACACGACATCAGCAAGGCCGGCGCCGACGAGACCCGCATCAATCTTGTGGAGGTGCTGGCCGGACCCCGCTACTCTGCCCCCGACTCCGTGACCGCACTTACGGCCACGGCCGCCCCGAAGGGCGCGCTCAGCGCTACGGTGGCCTTCACCGCCCCGACCCTCACCTTCGACGGACACACGCTTGCCTCGCTCTCCAAGATCGAGGTGGTGCGCGACGACAGCGTGGCCGTGTCGACCGTAGCCTCGCCCCGTCCGGGCGTGGCCTACACCTGCACCGACGCCACCGCGTCGCTCACCGACGGCTGGCATACCTACACCGTGACGGCCTACAACGGCGACGGTCTGGGACTCAAGCGCACCGTCCGTGCCTATGTGGGCATCGACGTGCCGCAGGCACCGCGCGACTTCGCCATCACCGACAATCTTGACGGTACCGCCCTCCTCTCGTGGTCGGCCCCCGAGGAGACCGGTGCCAACGGCGGATATGTCGATGCCTCAGCCCTACATTATATTATATATACCGTGGGCGACGAGGAACTCGTGACCGTAGGCACGACCGACAACCGCACATGTACCGTGACCGGACTGCCGCAGACCGGCGCGCAGGGCGTGGCGGCCTATGCCCTCAATGCCATGTCGAAGATGGGCAGCGGCGCCTTTGCCGCCGAATACATCATCGCCGGCGCTCCCTACACGGTGCCCTTCCATGAAGGGTTCCCCAAGGGCGATCCCGAAAATGCCTTCTGGCTCTCCACCAATACCGGCAACGGCACGTTCGGCACCTACGACAGTATGTCGTCTGACGGCGACGGAGGCT
Source organism: bacterium (assembly GCA_963637655.1). Lineage (GTDB taxonomy): Bacteria > Bacteroidota > Bacteroidia > Bacteroidales > Bacteroidaceae > Prevotella. The sequence goes on from CAVHOL010000042.1 coordinate 16,737, forward strand.
GCGCCGGATTTATCCCCAATGTCGACGGCGACAGTGCCACCTTCTCCAGCGGCAAGATCGCGCTCGGAGAGACGGGCACGCCCGTGCTGACCTTCTCCTACTACGCCATCGCCAAGGCCAAGGCCGCGCTCACCGTGCGCATCGCCACGGGCAACTCGCGCACGACCACCACCCTGCGCACCGTCGACTACCGCACCGTATCGCGCAGCGGATGGCAGAAGGCCACCGTCGACCTCTCGCCCTATGTGGGCAAGGGCTACGTCGTGCTCTCCTTCTGCGCCAAGGCCGAGGACGGCAACATGCCTGTGGTCATCGACGACATACGCATCGGCGAACTGCCCGCACACGACGTGGCCGCCACGCTCACCGCTCCCACCCGCATCAACATGGGTGCCGACGGCGACTTTGTGGTGGGTGTCGACAATGTCGGTTCGGCCGACGCCAAGGGCGTGGAGGTGCTGCTCTATGCCGGCGACGAGGTGGCCGACCGGCAGACCGTAGACGTGCCCGCGTTCACATCCCAGGAACTCCACCTGCACTTCCGTCCCACACCGACCAGCAAGGACAGCATCGCCTTCCATGCCGAGGCCGTCTATGCCGAGGACGCCAACAGTGCCGACAATACCACACAGACGGCCGTCGTGGCCGTCGTGCGCCCCTTCTATCCTACGGTTAGTGACCTCGGTGCCGTGCAGACCGGCAGCGACGTGGCCCTCTCGTGGAGCGAGCCCGACCTCAACGGCGGCACAGTGACCGAGACGTTCGACACCTACACGGCCTTCTCCATCGCCAACGTGGGCAACTGGACACTCATCGACGGCGACGGCGCAAAGACCACCTCCATCTACGGCGCCTCCACCTGGCCCCACTCGCAGGAGCCCTACGCCTATGTGGTGTTCAACCCCGCCGACGCCGGACTCGATGTCAGCGCCCTGCCCAAGTACGCCCCGCACTCCGGATCGCAGTACATGGCCGCCTTCGCCTGCGACTACACCAAGGCGCCGCTCGGACACAACGACGACTGGCTCATCACGCCCGAACTGTCGGGCCAGGCGCAGACCGTGTCGTTCTACGCCAAGTCGGTCAACTCGGATTGGTGTACCGAGCGCTATGAGGTGCTCTACTCCACGACAGATACCGACACCGCCTCGTTTGTCAAGGTGAAAGAGGGCGAGCTTGGCGACGAGTGGACCGAGATATCCGCCAGCCTGCCCGCCGGAGCGAAGTACATGGCCATACGCTGCGTCTCGCGCGACCAGTTCATCTTCATGGTCGACGACGTCACCTACCAGGGCCTCATGCCCCGTATCACGGGCTACAACGTCTACCGCGACGGCGAGCTTGTCGCCACCGTGCAGGCCGGTCAGACCGCCTACACCGATGCCGGTGCCGGCAGCGGCGACCACGACTATGTGGTGACCGTGGTCTATGCCGACGGCGAGTCGGCCGCGTCGAATGTCTGCCATGTCGTGTCTACCGGCATCGGCGACGCCACGGCCGGACAGGTCACCGTCAGCGGCGGCAAGGGTGCTGTGCACATCACCGGAGCCGAGGGACAGACCGTCCGCATCTACGCCGCCGACGGCCGTCTCGTGGCCGCCGCCGACGGCAAGCAGACCATGACCATGGCCGTCGCCGCCGGACAGTATCTCGTCGCCGTGGGCGGCAAGACCGCCAATGTGGCCGTGAAATGACGAAATGCAACGTCATCCAGCCCCAAACAGGCGGCATACACGGCTATTTATTCAGAAAAAATAGGAAAATCTTGTGCGTATGCGGAATAATTAGTAATTTTGCATCGTTCAGTGGAATGAGGGGCTCCGAGAGAGCTCCTCATTTTTTAATAGTGAAAATCACCGTATGATAAACAAGAACACCGTAAAGGAAATCGTCGACGGATGGCTCGACGGCAAGGAGTACTTCCTCGTGGACATCGACATCAGCCCCGACGACCGCATCGTCGTCGAGATCGACCATGCCGATGGCGTATGGATTGAAGACTGCGTGGAACTGAGCAAGTATATCGAGGAACACCTCAGCCGCGACGAGGAGGACTACGAGCTCGAGGTAGGCTCGGCCGGACTCGGCCAGCCCTTCAAGGTGCCCCAGCAGTACGCCTGCTGCATCGGCAAGGAAGTCGAAGTGCTCGACGCCGACGGCAAGAAAGTGCGCGGCATACTCAAGAGCGTCGACGGCAGCGCCTTCACCGTCACCGTACAGGAGAAGGTCAGGGTCGAAGGCAAGAAGCGCCCCCAGACGGCCGACGTCGACCACACCTACGAGATGGACAAAGTGAAATATACAAAATATCTAATCAATTTCAAATAAGGCTATGGCAGCAAAGAAAGCAGATGAGGGCATGAACATGCTCGACTCCTTCAAGGAATTCAAGGAAACCAAGAATATCGACCGCACCACACTCGTGAGCGTGCTTGAAGAAAGTTTCCGCAACGTGCTCGCCAAAATATTCGGTAGCGACGAAAACTTCGATGTCATCGTCAACCCCGACAAGGGCGACTTCGAGATCTACCGCAACCGCGTCGTTGTGGCCGACGGCGAGGTGGAGGACGAAAACAAGCAGATCTCCCTCACCGACGCACAGAAGATAGAAGCCGACTTCGAAGTGGGCGAAGACGTGTCCGAACGCGTCGAATTCTCCAAGTTCGGCCGCCGCGCCATACTCAACCTGCGCCAGACCCTGGCCTCGAAGATACTCGAGCTCGAGCACGACTCGCTCTACAACAAGTACAAGGACCGCGTCGGACAGGTCATCGCCGGCGAGGTATACCAGGTGTGGAAGCGCGAGGTGCTCATCATCGACGACGAAAACAACGAGCTGCTCCTGCCCAAGTCAGAGCAGATACCCGCCGACGTCTACCGCAAAGGCGAGACCATACGCGCCGTCATCGCCCGCGTAGACAACGAGAACAACAACCCCAAGATCATCCTCTCGCGCACCAGCCCCCTCTTCCTCCAGCGACTGCTCGAGGCCGAGGTGCCCGAGATCAACGACGGACTCATCGCCATCAAGCGCATCGCCCGCATGCCCGGAGAGCGCGCCAAGATCGCCGTCGAGAGCTATGACGACCGCATCGACCCCGTAGGCGCCTGCGTCGGCGTCAAGGGAAGCCGCGTGCACGGCATCGTGCGCGAGCTCTGCAACGAGAACATCGACGTCATCAACTACACCGCCAACACCAAGCTCTTCATCCAGCGCGCACTCAGCCCCGCCACCATCTCCAGCATCAGCATCGACGAGGAGAACCACAAGGCAGAGGTATACCTCCGACCCGAGGAAGTGTCGCTCGCCATCGGACGCGGCGGACTCAACATCAAGCTCGCATCCATGCTCACCGAGTACACCATCGACGTGTTCCGCGAAGTCAAGGAAGGCGAAGAGGAGGAAGACATCTACCTCGACGAATTCTCCGACGAGATCGACCAGTGGGTCATCGATGCCATCAAGAGCATCGGCCTCGACACCGCCAAGGCCGTCCTCAACGCCCCCCGCGAGATGCTCGTCGAGAAGGCCGACCTCGAGGAAGAGACCGTCGACAGCGTGCTCAGCGTGCTCCGTGCCGAATTTGAGAAGTAAGCCCCGGCCGGGCTGCAGCCCCATGCGGCCCCGCCGGCAACGGCATACCGCCCCGGAGACAGACGACACCACAACAACAAAAGAAAACGTATCACGAAGAAATAGACAATGAGCATCAGGTTAAACAAAGCATTAAGTGAATTGAACATCGGACTCCAGACGGCAGCGGAGTTCCTGGCAAAGAGAAGCGATTTGGGCGAATTCAAGTCTGAACTGAGTTTCAAGCTCAACGACGCCCAGTACGCCGCCCTCGTCGCCAATTTCCAGCAGGACAAGGAAGTGCGTTCCCAGGCGGAGAAGCTCTTCCAGAAAAAGCCTGCCAAGCCCACCAAGCCCCACACGGCCGACAGCAAGGAAGGCCGCACCGGACAGCCCCTCACCTCGACACTGAAGCAGCAGTACAAGCCGCTGGGCAAGATTGACCTCAGCGCCTTCGAGAAGAAGCCCGCCGCAAAGGCACCTGTCGCTCAGCAGTCGCCCGCCACTCCGCAACCCAAGGCTGCTGCCGTCAGCCCCGTAGCGGAAACCGCCGCACCCAAGCCCGCCGCACCCGTAGCCGCCGAGCAGCCCAAGCCTGCGCAGACGGACGCTCCCGCAGCCGAAACCGCCGCACCCAAGACGGCCGCTCCCGCAGCCGTCGAGGCCAAGCCTTCTGCACCCGCAGCCGTCGAGACCAAGCCCGCTGCACCTGCCGCACAGACACCGGCGGCCGCTGCACCTGCCGCTACCGCCGCGCCCGCCGCAGCATCGGCCCCCGCCACTGAAGAAAAGGGCCAGCCGGCCGTGTTCACCACCAGCGCCGAGAAGAAGATCCTCGGAGCCACCAAGGTGAACATCCTCGGCAAGATAGACCTCGCCACCCTCAACCAGAGCACCCGCCCGAAGAAGAAGTCGAAGGAGGAGCGCCGCAAGGAGCGCGAGGAGAAAGGACAGCAGGGAGGCGAGCGCAAGAAGCGCGAGCGCATCAGCAAGGTGCGCGTCGACGTCAACGCCGCTGCCAACCAGCAGGGAGGCGGCCAGGGCGGCCAGCGCAACAACAATAACAACAGCAACAACAACGGCGGAGGCAACAAGAAGAAAAAGCCCCGCAACCGCTCGCAAAAGCCCGCCGAGGTCAACGACGTCGACGTGGCACGCCAGGTGAAGGAGACGCTCGCCCGCCTGACCAACAAGCAAAACCAGAACAAGAAGGGCGCCAAGTACCGCAAGGAGAAGCGCGAGGCCGTACAGGAACGCCTCGACGCCGAAATGCGCGAGGAGAGCAAGGAGAGCAAGACACTCAAGCTCACCGAGTTTGTGACCGTCAGCGAACTGGCCAACATGATGAACCTCCCCGTCAACAAGGTCATCGGAACCCTCATGAGCGTCGGCATCATGGTGTCCATCAACCAGCGCCTCGACGCCGAAACCATCAACCTCGTCGCCGACGAGTTCGGATTCAAGACCGAGTACGTCAGCGCCGAAGTGCAGGAAGCCATCACCGAAGCCGAAGACGACGAGAACGACCTCGAGTCGCGCGCGCCCATCGTCACCGTCATGGGACACGTCGACCACGGCAAGACCTCCCTGCTCGACTATATCCGCAAGACCAACGTCATCGCCGGCGAGGCCGGAGGAATCACACAGCACATCGGCGCCTACAACGTCAAGCTCGAAGACGGACGCCGCATCACCTTCCTTGATACCCCGGGACACGAGGCCTTCACCGCCATGCGTGCCCGCGGTGCACAGGTCACCGATATCGCCATCATCATCATCGCTGCCGACGACGCCGTGATGCCCACCACCAAGGAGGCCATCGCACACGCACAGGCCGCCAACGTGCCCATGGTGTTCGCCATCAACAAGATCGACAAGCCCGGAGCCAACGCCGACCGCGTGCGCGAGGAACTCGCCGGCATGAACCTCCTCGTCGAGGAGTGGGGCGGCAAGTACCAGTGCCAGGAGATCAGCGCCAAGAAGGGCGTCGGCATCAAGGAACTGCTCGAGAAGGTGCTCCTCGAAGCCGAAATGCTCGACCTCAAGGCCAACCCCAACCGCAAGGCCACCGGTTCGATCATCGAGTCGTCGCTCGACAAGGGCCGCGGCTACGTCTCCACCGTGCTCGTGTCCAACGGTACACTGCGCGTGGGCGACAACGTGATCGCCGGAACAAGCTACGGACGCATCAAGGCCATGTTCAACGAGCGCAACGCACGCATCGACTCCGCCGGACCCGCAGAGCCCGCCATCATCCTCGGTCTCAACGGCGCACCTACCGCCGGCGACTCCTTCCACGTGCTCGACACCGAGGTCGAGGCCCGCGACATCGCCAACAAGCGTCTGCAGCTGCAGCGCGAGCAGGGACTGCGCACACAGAAGCGACTCACCCTGTCGGACATCTCGCACCGCATCGCCCTCGGATCGTTCAAGGAACTCAACATCATCGTCAAGGGCGACACCGACGGAAGTATCGAGGCCCTCTCCGACTCGTTCATCAAGCTCTCGACAGAGAAGATCAAGGTCAACGTCATACACAAGGCCGTGGGACAGATCTCCGAGAGCGACGTCACCCTGGCCGACGCCTCCGACGCCATCATCGTCGGTTTCCAGGTACGCCCCTCGGCCTCCGCACGCAAGCAGGCCGAGCAGGAGGGTGTCGAGATCAACACCTACTCCGTCATCTACGACGCCATCGACGACGTCAAGTCGGCCATGGAGGGCATGCTCGACAAGGTCAAGAAGGAAGTCGTCACCGGACAGGTCGAGGTGCGCGAGGTATACAAGATCTCGAAGGTCGGCACCGTCGCCGGTGCCTACGTCACCGAAGGCAAGGTGCACCGCACCGACAAGGCACGCGTCGTACGCGACGGCATCGTCGTGCACACCGCCCCGATCAACGCCCTCAAGCGCTTCAAGGACGATGTCAAGGAGGTCGGCGTCAACTTCGAGTGCGGTATCTCGCTCGTCAACTTCAACGACATCCAGCAGGGCGACATCCTCGAGACCTTCATGGAGATCGAGGTCAAGCAGACCCTCTGATACGTGCGGTGTCCCTAAGGAACCCCATACATCCTCTGCCGGGAACACACAAATCCTCCGCCATGTCGGATTTGTGCTGCTCCCGGCAGAGGTTTTTTTGTACGTTCATGCGCGATTTTTGTACGTTCATGCACGATATGCCGCAGTCTGTACCATACCGGCCCGAATGTCGGTTGCGCGGACGGAGGATATTCGCTAACTTTGTGGAGTCGACAGTCAGAATTGCCCTCAACCACACACGACCTCTCCATCCGGCGGGTTCTGCAACGACAGAACCCGCCGCCATACACCAATCTCCGAAAAACAACATGAAGTTGCGCCCGACACACACCAGGGTATAACGCAATGCAAAAGATACTTTCCACCCTCCTCTTTCTCCTCCTCGCCCTTCTTCCCGTCAAGGCCGACGGCTCCTTCATCCAGCTGCTGCAGCTCATCAAGTCGCAGTGCCCCGTCTCGATCGGCATCTCCGGCGAACTGACCAACGTCGCCTTCGAGAAGGGCGACGTGTCGTTCATCTATACGGTCAACGAGAAGTACGTCAATGTCCAGAGCCTCCGCGACAACCCCGCGGCCACCAAAGCCAACGCCAAGACCACCGTGGCCAACAGCACCGGCCCGATGGCCGAGCTCTTCAAGGCAATGGACGGAGAGCATGCCGGCGCCACCTTCGTCTACAAAGGCAAGACCTCGGGCACGATCGTCCGCGTACACTTCACCCCCGATGAGGTACACTATATGGCCACGCAGGAAAACCGCAACCCGCTCGAAGCCCTCCAGGCCCAGGCCGCTGCCACCACCAGCCAGTGCCCCCTGCAGATCGCACAGGGCATGGTGATGGAAAGCATGAATATCGCCGGCACCTATCTCGTGACACACATCAAGGTCGACGAAAGCGTATTCTCCATCGCCGTCGCCAACCGGAACAAGGAGGCCATCAAGCAGAACATCGTCTCGGCCTACAATCCGAACGACCCCTCCATGCAGGTCATGATGCAGCTCTGCGTGCAGTGCGGCAAAGGCATCGCCTACCGCTATGTCAGCAACACCACCGGCAACGACTGCATCATCTTCATCACCCCCGAAGAAGTGGCGCAGCTCTGTAACTCAAAATAAAGTATTGGTGTCCGGTAAAAATCGTCGTAAACGACAAGCCCCGTAGGGCGGGGTGTTCAAAATCCGCATTTTTTAGTAGGTGCGGTGTCCCACCGCACAGTGAGGAGG
>CAVHOL010000043.1:0-24113 GCA_963637655.1 bacterium
CAAGTATCTTGACCCCTTCAAGTATGAGAATGCCGACAAGGCCGGCTATGTGAGCACCAACGGTGACTGGCCGACAGCCCGTATCAACCTGCCGCTCATCCGCTTTGCCGAGATGCTGCTCTTCCGTGCTGAGGCTTATCTGGCCACCGGTCAGGCAGCCAAAGCCACCACTGATCTCAACCGTCTGCGCACCCGTTCGCACCTGACCCCGATCTCCGGCACTGCCACATGGACCGACCTTTATCACGAGCGCCGCTGCGAGCTGGCCTTCGAGTTCACCGACCACCTCTTCGACCTCAAGCGCTGGCACCGTTCGAGCGTGGCCGAAATCAAGAATCTGGCCGAGAAGGAACTCAATGCTCACCCGCGTGTACGCCACTACACCGAGCGCAGCAATCCCGACAGCCCCTGCACAGTCGGCGACTACGAGGACTACAAGAACAAGCAGACCTACCAGGACTACATGATGGTATTCCCCTATCCTTCGACGGAAATCACGAAGTCTGGCGGTGCCCTCAAGCAGAATGAAGGCTACTCTACGGCCAAATAACAAGGCATAGCATTTTCATCTAATGACAATATCGGAATCCTTGTCCTTTTTGGGGACAAGGATTTCTTTTTTTCGCAAGAAAACTGTACCTTTGTTTATGGGTGGGTTCTGATTCTTAGAATCTGCCGTAGGCGTATTCTCCCAGTCGGAAGAATATTGCCATCATGAAAAATCAACCGGACAAATCCCAAGGACTCCCGTATCGCAAATGTGCTGATACCGGTACTTGACGGAGATAGAAGATAAAACCGTAAATCTATGACATTGACAAGAATCACAATGTTTGCAGCCTCCCTGTTCTTGGGCGGTGCAGCAATGGCGCAGAACCTTATATCCTCGGGTTCGCCGCTCTACAAACTTCCTTACAAAAACACTTACGTCATGCAGACGCTCGTGGCCGAGAATGCTTTCCGTACGGCAAAGGTGGAAAAGACCAAGCCCGGCACTTTCGAGCAGGCACGGAAAACACTCCCGGCTCCCTACTGGGAAGGCCATGAGAAGGAAATCGAGATGTACTGGAAAGCCTGGAAGATAGGTATAGGAAACATCTGTCAGCCGCTCGACGACTCAGGATTTGTCACCTCGTATATTGCCCCTGCCTACAACGGCAATATCTTTATGTGGGACAATGCCTTCATCTCCATGTTCTGCCGGTACGGCATGCGCTTCTTCCCCTTCCAGAAGACGCTCGACAACTTCTATGCCAAGCAGCATCCCGACGGCTTCATCTGCCGCGAGATACGTGCCGACGGATCTGACTGTTTCGGACGTTACGACCCTACAAGTACAGGACCCAATCTGCTTCCGTGGGCCGAATGGCTCTACTACACGCAGACTGGCGACGACAGTCGTCTCAACAAGGTGTTCCCCGTGCTTGCCGCCTACTACAAGTGGCTCAAGCTCAACCGTACCTGGCGCAACGGTACGTACTGGAGCAGCGGTTGGGGTACAGGTATGGACAATATGCCGCGCGTCCCCGACGGCTACAACACAATCTACAGTCACGGACACATGATATGGCTCGACGCTTGTCTCCAGCAGATACTGTCGGCCAAGATACTGCTTCAGATGGGATTCTATCTGGAACGCTGGCAGGAGATAGAGGAGTTTGAGGACGACATCAAGAATCTCACGGCCTATATCAATGCACATATGTGGAACGACAGCGATGCCTTCCTCTACGACCAGTATGCCAACGACTCGCTCTCCACGACCCAGGGCATATACGCCTACTGGGCATTGCAGACCGATGTGCTGCCGAAGGAGCGGCTCGACCGCTTTGTGGCACATCTCAACGACACGACGAAGTTCAACCGCCTGCACCGTGTACCGTCGCTTGCGGCCGACAATCCCAAGTACAAGGCCAACGGCCGCTACTGGGTAGGCGGCGTGTGGTCGGGGGCCAACTATATGGTCATCTCCGGACTTGTGGACAAGGGCTATCGCCAAATGGCCCGTGAGATAGCACGCAACCACTACGACAACGTGCTCAAGGTGTATGAGAAGACCGGTACTTTCTGGGAATACTATGCTCCCGAAAAGGCCGAACCGGGATTTATGGCGCGCAAGGACTTTGTGGGATGGACGGGACTGACACCGATCTCCGACCTCTTTGAGTTTGTTTTCGGTATACGTTCCAACATTCCGGAAAACCACATGACCATCGACGTGTCGCTCACCGAGGGCTATGGCATCGACCGCTATCCGTTCGGTGAGAAAGGCAACGTGTCGGTACATGTGGCCAAACGTGCATCGGCCAGCGAGCGTCCGCATGTCACGGTAGAGACCAACGTGCCTTTCAAGGTGACGCTGATGTGGGGCGACAAGACGGAAGAGCTTAGCGTGAAAGCCGGAAAGCAGACGCTCTGAACGAAGTGAAATAATGAGATCCAATAGCATCATATTATGAGAAGAATGATAGTTATGAGAAGAATGTTCTCCTTGCTTGTCCTTGCCATGGTATCCGTACTTGCGGCAAGCGCTGCAAAGAATGTATGGAAAGCCAAGCATGTGCTCCTCATCGGCATTGACGGGTGGGGAGCCTACAGTGTGCCCAAGGCGCATGACATACCCAATATCCGCGGACTGATGGATTCCGGGTGCTATACGCTGAAGAAGCGTTGTGTACTGAAGTCGGAGTCGGCCGTCAACTGGGCGTCTATGTTCAACGGCGCTCCCACGGAAATACACGGTTATACCAACTGGAACTCGCGCGTGCCGGAGATACCTTCTATGGCTACCAACAAGCACGGCATATTTCCGACCATTTTCTCTATCCTTCGTGAGCAGTGTCCCAAAGCGGTGACCGGTTGTATCGCAGAGTGGGACGGCATAAAGTACCTTGTCGACTCACTGGCCATAGACTATGTGGACGTTGCCTCCAACTATGAGAAAGACTCCATGCAACTGTGCCGGATGGCAGTGAAGTACATCAAGGAGAAGAAGCCTACGTTCTTTGCCGTCTGCTATGACCAGGTCGATCATGTGGGGCATGCCGTCGGGCATGATACGCCTGCGTACTACGATGTGTTGGCCCGTGTCGACAAGCAGGTCGGCCTTCTGGTGCAAGCACTGAAGGATGCCGGTATCTACGATGACACGATCATTATCGTCACGGCCGACCATGGCGGTATCGGTACCAGCCACGGCGGACAGACTCTGCTGGAGATGGAGGTCCCCTTCATCATCAGCGGGAAGAATGTCCGTCAGGGGGAGGAGATCACCGATGTGGTCATCCAGTATGATACGGCTGCTACCATAGCCGATATTTTCGGTCTGAAGTGTCCGCAGGCTTGGCGCGGTGTTCCGATAGAAAGTGTCTTCAAGTGGAAATACGGCACTTGCAAGCGATGAACATTGTCGGCCGATAATGTCGGCGCATATTGCGCACACAGACGGTCGGTCAGCGCGGACATCGAAAAATGGCTTATGACACCAGTTGATTGCGTGTCATAAGCCATTTTTTTGAAGGTTCGTCTTTCAGAACTGATGTTCTCAGATATTGTCAAAGGTCACCGGTTCCTCGGTGGGCTTGGCCGGCTTGTGCTTCTTCTCTGTCGGTTCGATACCCTCTTCTTCGAGGTCGCCGTTCTCGTCGAGTATGATTTCCTCGTCGGTGGGTATGGTGTCGTTGCTCAGCGTGTCAGCCTTCGCTTTGGGATAGTAGCTCTGGCAGTTGTACATGCCGCTGGCGATGTCGGCATCCTTTGGCGGACTGAACTTGGCGTGGTACTGCTCGAATGCCGGATCGGCAAGGAGCGACTCAAGGAAATATCCGCAGATGGGGAGTGCCGTGCGGCTGCCCTGTCCCAGTGCTCCTGTACGGAAGTGTATGCACCGGTATTCGCCGCCGACCCATGCGCCGACCACCAGTTTGGGGCTGACGCCCATAAACCATGCGTCGGAGTGGTTGTTGGATGTTCCGGTCTTTCCGCCCCAGTCGGTATCGCGGTATTGTCCTACATATCCGTTGAGGCTCTGCGAGGTGCCGCCCGGTTCGCGCAGACCGCCCATCAGCAGTTGCTGCATGAAGAAGGCGCTCTTGTAGGAGATGGCCTGTTCCTCGTTGGTCGGGGCGGTGAAGACCTCCTTGCCGTCCTTGTCGAGTATCTTGGTCACGAGTACCGGGTCGACGTGCTTGCCGTCGTTGGCTACCGTACAGTAGGCGTTGGCCAGCTCCAGCAGTTTCACGTCACTGGACCCCAGTACCAGGGAGGGCGTTTCGTCGAGCGGACTCTCGATACCCATGGCGTGTGCCGTTTCGCAGATACGCTTGATGCCCATCTCCTGTCCGAGGCGTACGGCTACGGAGTTGATGCTTCGGGCAAAGGCACTCTTGAGTGGGAGAGAGTCGCCGGAGAACGAACCGTTGGCGTTGGTTGGCGCCCATGTCACCTCTTTGTGCTTGTTCTTGTCGTACACCTGCATGCTGATGTACTCGTCGCGGCGTTTGTCGCAAGGTGTGAGGCCCTGGTTCATGGCTTCGGTGTAGACGAAGAGCTTGAATGTGGAGCCGGGCTGGCGCATGGCGGTCACCTTGTCGTATTTCCACGACTTGAAGTCGATGTCGCCCACCCATGCGCGCACGGCACCGCTTTGCGGTTCCATGGCGACGAAGGCACAGTGCATGAAGTGTACCATATAGCGGATGGAGTCCATGGTCGACATGGTCTTCTCCACCATACCTTTCTCGTAGTCGAAGACTTTTACGGGGTGGGGACGGTTGAGGTAGTAGGCGATGGAGTCAGGATTGTTGGGGAACCGCTCCAGCAGGGCTTTGTATACGGGCTGCTTTTGGGCGATGCCTTCTATGAAATTGGGAATCACCTGGTGGTTTTCGTCCTGCCAGGGTTCCTGGTTGCCCCAGTGGTTGTTGAAGTTGCGCTGCACCTGCTTCATCTGCTTGATGGCCGCATCCTCGGCGTATTTCTGCATACGGGAGTCAAGGGTGGTGTAGATCTTGAGTCCGGAGGTGTAGAGGTCGTACCCGTTGTCCTTGCACCAGTCCTTGAGATAGTCGGCCACGGCTTCGCGGAAGTAGAGGGCCTTGCCGTCGTAGTTGGACTCGACGCTGTAGTTGAGGCGTATGGGAATCTGGCTGATGGAGTCGAAGGCGGTCTGTGTCAGGTCGCCGTGCGACACGAGCTTGCCCAATACGGTGTTGCGGCGGCGCAGACTGTTCTTGGGATTGGAGATGGGGTTGTAGTAGGTAGTGGCCTTGAGCATGCCCACAAGTACGGCACTCTGTTCGGTGGTCAGTTCGGCGGGTGTCGTGTTGAAGTAGGTCTTGCAGGCCGTTTTTATTCCGAATGCGTTGGAACCGAAGTCTACGGTGTTGGCGTACATGGCCAGGATCTCGCTCTTGTTGTGGGTGAGTTCCAGTTTGGTGGCGATGATCCATTCCTTGCTTTTCATGATGAGCATGCGCACGCCGGGTATGTAGCCGAGCAGTCCGGTACTGTAGTCGGTACGCACGCGGAACATGTTCTTGGCGAGCTGTTGTGTGATGGTGGATCCGCCGCGTGCGTCATGGTGCAGTACGGCATCCTTGACGGCACCGACAAGACCGGGAAAGTCTATGCCGTGGTGGCTGTAGAAACGCTCGTCTTCGGTGTCGATGAGGGCTTTCCAGAATATGGGGTTGACCTCCCCGTATTTCACAGGAGTACGGTTCTCGTTGAAAAACTTGCCGATAAGCACACCGTCTGCACTGTATATCTCAGACGCCTCGTGGGTCTGGGGGTTCAGTATGGTGGCGAAGCCGGGTGACTTGCCGAACAGCCAAAGGAAGTTCATGTCGACCATACCGAAATAGAGAAGAACTGCGATGATGAACGAGGCCAGTCCAGCTGCCGTCTTGACATACCAAGGGCGGCCTTTGTACAGATTCTTGTACCATGGCCAGAAGCCGCATATTCTTTTCCAGCACCATGCAAGTGCGTTTCTGAATTTCTTCATCTTTTGGGAAATTATAGTTTTTGACAATGGGTTCGAGCGTGCAAACAGTCTACAAAAATACGAATTTTGTTCACTCTTTGTCGTATGTCTCTATATAATTTATGATTTCTTTAATGTTGTCCGGACCGAACCATTCTATCTTTTCGTCACGCTTGAGCCAAGTGAGCTGTTTGCGGCAGTATTTGCGTGTGTTGCCCTGTATGCGCGTGACGGCTTCTTCGAGGGACATGTCTCCGTCGAAGAAGGAAAAAAGCTCTTTGTAGCCGACGGTATTGAGTGCGTTGAGCGTGCGTTGCGGATATACACAACGCGCCTCGTCGACAAATCCGTCGGCGATCATGTCGAGCACCCGGGCGTTGATATTGTCGTAGAGTGTCGCGCGGTCGGCGGTCAGGCCGATTTTTACAATGCGGAACGGACGTTCTTTTTTGTCGCGTTTGCGGAAAGAAGTGTAGGTTTGGCCCGTCATGTGGCATATCTCAAGGGCATGGATGACGCGGCGGGTGTTGTTGCGGTCGACGACCGCCCAATGCTCGGGGTCGAGCCGGTGTAGTTCTTCGACAAGTGCGGGAAGACCTTCGGCTTCGAGCCGGCGTTTCATCAGTGTGCGTGTGGCATCGTCGATGGTAGGTATGTCATCGATGCCGTCGCACACGGCATCGATGTACATCATGCTTCCGCCGCTGAGCAGGGCATAGTCGCTGTGGCGGAACAGGGAGTCGAGCAAGCCCAATACGTCGCTTTCGAACATCGAAGCGTTGTAGTACTCGTCGATATGCCGGCTGCCTACGAAGTAGTGTTTGGCCTGGCTTTGCTGTTCCTCTGTCGGGGCCGCTGTCCCGATGGGTATTTCAGCGTATATCTGGCGGGAGTCGGCGTTGATGACGGGTATGCCGAAATGTTGGGCTATCCCGATGGCAGTACGGGTCTTGCCGACTCCTGTCGGCCCTTGCAGGACGATGAGTGTATTCTTCATTGTGAGGTGTGGAGTGCTGCGGTGTCTGTAGTCGGTGACCTCAGCGTATGATGCCTCGCTTGGAGCTTTCTACAAAGTCGATGATGTATTGTATCTCCTTGGTGATCTGAAGGTTTTTCTTGATTTCCTGTATGCCTTCGGCCAGTATGCCCTTGGAGTAGAGCAGACGGTAGGCGTTGTGGATGTGGTCTATCAGTTCGTTGGAGAAGCCGCGGCGGCGAAGGCCTACGAGGTTGAGTCCGGCGAAGCGGATAGGCTCTTTTCCTGCGATGATGTAGGGCGGTATGTCTTGGCTGAAGCGGCTTCCTCCCTGTATCATCACGTAGCCGCCGATGTGGCAGAACTGGTGGCAGAGCACCGAGGCGCTGATGATGGCATTGTCGTCGATGACGACTTCGCCGCCGAACTTGGTGGAGTTGCCGATGATAAGTCCGTTGCCCATCTCACAGTCGTGTGCGATGTGCATGCTTTCCATGAGGAGGTTGTTGCTTCCCACGATGGTGGTGCCTTTGGATGCGGTGCCTCGTGAGATGGTGACGTTTTCGCGGATGCTGTTGTTGTCGCCCACCTGGCAAGTGGTCGCTTCTCCGTGGTATTTCAGGTCCTGCGGTTTGGTGGAAATGCTTGCACCGGGGAATATCTCGTTGTTGTTTCCTATGCGGGCGCCGTTGTGTACGGTGACGCTGTTCTGGAATACGTTGTTGTCGCCGATGACGACATCTTTGTCAATGAAACAGAAGGGGCCGATGACGTTGTTCTCGCCGAGCTTCGCTTCGGGATGTACATAGGCGAGGGGGCTTATCTGGTTTTTTCCCATAGGTCGGTATAGTGCTTGTTATTTGTTCTTTACGATTTGGGCAGTGAAGGTGGCCTCGGATACGACGTGGTCGCCTACGAATACATAGCCTTTCATGGAGGACACGCCGTGACGTACCGGGGCGAGAAGGTCGACTTTGAAGATGAGGGTGTCGCCGGGGACCACCTTCTGGCGGAATTTCACGTCGTCGATCTTCATGAAGTAGGTAGACCAGCGCTCGGGTTCTTCCAGGGTGTTGAGCACGAGCAGGCCGCCGCACTGCGCCATGGCTTCTATCTGCAGTACGCCGGGCATGACGGGCTCTTGGGGGAAGTGGCCCACGAAGAACGGTTCGTTGCTTGTGATGTTCTTCACGCCTACGATGCTGGTGGCCCCCAGGGCGATGACCTTGTCTACCAGCTGCATCGGGTAGCGGTGGGGCAGCAGTTCGCGTATGCGGATGTTGTCCATGATCGGGGCCTCGTTGGGGTCGTAGATAGGGGCCTGGATTTCATGCTTGCGTATCTCGCGGCGCATGAGCCGGGCAAACTTGTTGTTGACGGTGTGTCCGGGACGGGTGGCGATGATGCGTCCCTTGATGGGTTTTCCTATCAGGGCCATGTCGCCGATGATGTCGAGCAGTTTGTGGCGGGTGCACTCGTTCTCCCATACTAGAGGCTTGTGCTGTATGTAGCCCAGTTCGCTGGCATCGCGGTGTTCTACCTTCAGCATGTCGGCCAGAAGGTCGAGCCGCTCCTGGGATGTCTGCTGCTCGTAGATGACGATGGCGTTGTCCAGGTCGCCGCCTTTGATGAGGTTGGCTTTCAGCAGCGGTTCGATGTCGCGTACGAAGACGAAGGTGCGTGCGGGGGCTATCTCATCCTCGAATGCCTCCATCTTGTCGAGAGTGGCAAACTGGCTGTTGACAAACTTGGAGTTGAAGGAGCACATGGCGGTGATGCTGAATTCCTCGTCGGGGAGGATGGTGATGCACGATCCGTTCTCCTCGTCCTTCACTTCTATCTTGTGGCGGATGATGTACCAGTCTTTCGGCGCGTTGAGTTCGGTGGTGCCTACCTCGTTGATCTTCTTGACGTACATGTCAGCGCTTCCGTCCAGGATGGGGAATTCGGGTCCGTTGACTTGTATCAGACAGTTGTCGATGCCCAGGGCATAGAGTGCTGCGAGTCCGTGTTCTACGGTAGACACGCGGATGTCGCCTTTGCCGAGTACGGTACCGCGTTGGGTGTCGATCACGTTTTCGGCGATAGCTTCGATGATGGGCATTCCTTCGAGATCGATGCGCTGTATCTTGTATCCGGTGTTTTCAGCGGCCGGATTGAATGTCACGGTGAGGCTCAGTCCTGTGTGCAGTCCTTTTCCGCACAAGGAAAAGCTGCCTTTCAGTGTTTTCTGCTTCAACATTATATATAGGTTTTTCAGTTGCTTGTCATTTGTTTCTTGAGTTCCTCCACCTGCTTGGTCAGGTCGTTGATCTGCTTGTAGAGGTCTGGCAGACGGCGGAAGATGGCCTGGGAGCGGAAATAGGCTTTCGGGGCCATGGGCGGTGTGCCTATCAGCGTGGTGTCGCCCTTTATGCTGCCGGGAACGCCCGACTGGGCGCCGAGGAAGGTCTTGTCGCCGATGTGTATGTGGCCGGCGAGTCCTACCTGGCCTCCGAACATGCACCATGCGCCGACTTTTGTGCTTCCGGCGATGCCCACTTGCGCTGACATGACGGTGTTCTCGCCGATTTCGACGTTGTGGGCTACCTGTACGAGATTGTCGAGTTTCACGCCCTTGCGGACGATGGTGCTGCCCATCGTGGAGCGGTCGACGCAGGTGTTGGCGCCGATTTCCACGTTGTCTTCTATGACGACGTTGCCGATCTGGGGTATCTTGTCATAGCCTTCGGCGTTGGGGGCGAAGCCGAAGCCGTCTGCGCCGATGACCGAGCCGGCGTGTATGGTGACGTTGTTGCCCAGCTGGCAGTCGTGGTACACGGTGACGTGGGCGTAGAGTATGCAGTGGTCGCCGATCTTGGCGTTGTCTTCGATGGTGGTGTGGGGGTGTATCTCGCATCCGTCGCCGATGACGGCATTGTCGCCGATGTAGGCGAATGCGCCGATATAGCAGTCTTCGCCTATCTTTGCTGAGGGCGAAATGAAGGCGAGGGAGTCGATGCCTTTCTTGCGTGGCTTGCTTGCCTCGTAGAGCTGGAGCAGTTTGGCTACACATTCGTAGGCATTGCTTACGCGTATGAGCGTGGTCTTGACGGGGTGTTCCAGTTCTACATCGTCATTGACAAGGACGATGGACGAGGCCGTGTCGTATATGTAGTGGGTGTATTTGGGGTTGGAGAGGAACGAGATGGCTCCGGGTGTGCCTTCTTCTATTTTGGCGAAGGTATGTACGGACGCATTTTCGTCGCCCTCGACTTTTCCTCCGATGAACTCGGCTATTTGTTTCGCGGTAAACTCCATTTTCAGATGTAATGATGTCTTAATTTTGCAAAAATAGCAAATTTAATCCATATATACGGTTAGGTGACTATTAATTTTCGCATTTATGCCATAAGTGCGGGGCGGAAACGTACAAAACCCATGCACTTTTGCCGTTTGGCGAAAGGTGCATGGGTCTTTTCGTGCTTTTGCGGTGAATGTCAGATGCCGGCCTTGGTCAGTTCTGCATCCATTTCGGCCTGCAGGGCCTTGGCCTTGTCGGCGGCTGCTTCGGCGTAGTCTTCGCCGTTGCAGGCGTAGATGATGCCGCGTGAACTGTTGACGAGCAGTCCGCAGTCCTTGGTCATGCCGTACTTGCATACTTCCGACAGCGATCCGCCCTGTGCCCCGACGCCGGGTACGAGGAGGAAGTGGTCGGGGGCGATGCGGCGGATGTCTTCAAACATCTTGCCTTGTGTGGCGCCGACGACGTACATCATGTTTTCACCGTTTCCCCACTGCATGGAGGTGCGCATCACCTTTTCGAACAGGGGCGTGCCGTCCTTGTCTACAGTCAGCTGGAAGTCGTGGCTGCCCTTGTTGCTGGTCAGTGCGAGCACGATGACCCACTTGCCGTCGTAGCCCAGGAACGGGGTCACGCTGTCTTCTCCCATGTAGGGGGCTACGGTGAGCGCGTCGACGTCGTATTCGCCGAAGAAGGTGCGGGCGTACATGTCGCTGGTGTTGCCGATGTCGCCGCGTTTGGCGTCGGCTATGATGAAGTGGTGGGGGTAATTCTCCTTCAGGTATTGTACGGTCTTCTCGAAGGCGGCGATGCCTTTGAGTCCGAAGGCCTCATAGAAGGCCAGGTTGGGCTTGTAGGCCACGCAGTAGGGAGCGGTGGCATCGATGATGGCCTTGTTGAAAGTGAAGATGGGGTCTTCCTCCGTGAGGAGATGTTGGGGTACCTTTTTGAGGTCAGTGTCGAGTCCTACGCAGAGAAACGAGCGTTTGGTCTTGATCTCGCTGATCAGTTCTTGTCTGTTCATAGGTCTTTTATGGAATGTGTATTGGCGTGAATCGTCGGTTTACAGTTCGGTTTCTTTCATCCGTTCGGCGTTTTCGGCTACGGTGAGCGCGTCGATCATTTCCTGGATGTTTCCGCCCAGGAATCCCTGCAGGTCGTGGGTGGTGAATCCGATGCGGTGGTCGGTCACGCGGCCTTGCGGAAAGTTGTAGGTGCGTATCTTTGCGCTGCGGTCGCCGGTAGAGACGAGGGTCTTGCGCCGGCTGGCGATGTCGTCCATGTATTTCTGGTGTTCGCGGTCGTAGATGAAGGTGCGCAGGCGTGAGAGGGCGCGCTCCTTGTTCTTGGGCTGGTCGCGGGTCTCGGTACACTCGATGAGGATTTCTTCTGTCTCGCCGGTGTTGGGGTTTTTCCAGGGGTAGCGCAGGCGCACGCCCGACTCCACCTTGTTGACGTTCTGTCCGCCGGCGCCGCTGCTTCGGAAGGTGTCCCACTTGATGTCGCCCTCGTTGATGTTGACCTCAAACTTGTCGGCTTCGGGCAGTACGGCCACTGTGGCGGCGCTGGTGTGCATGCGTCCCTGGGTCTCGGTGGCGGGCACGCGCTGTACGCGGTGTACGCCCGATTCGTATTTGAGTGTGCCGTAGACACTGTCGCCGCTGACGGCGAAATCGATCTCCTTGAATCCGCCTACGGTGCCTTCACTGACACTTGTCACGGACAGAGTCCAACCTTTCGAGTCGCAGTATTTCTTGTACATGTTGAAGAGGTCGCCGGCGAAGAGGGCTGCCTCGTCGCCTCCGGCTCCGGCCCGTATCTCCATCTGTACGTTTTTGGCGTCTTCGGGATCTTTGGGCACGAGGGCTATCTTGATTTCCTCTTCCAGCTTGGGCTGCAGGGCCTCGTTCTCGGCCAGTTCTTCACGGGCCATTTCCTTCATGTCGGCATCGGTCTCGTTGGCCAGCACGTCCTTGGCCTCCTTGATGGCGTTGAGGCAGGCGACGTAGCGTTTGCGGGCGTCCATGATGTCGCCGAGGTCTTTGTACTCCTTGGTCAGTTTCACGAATCGGGGCTGGTCCATGATGACTGCGGGGTCGGTGATGAGCGTGGATACTTCCTCGTAACGGCTTTCGAGTCCGTCGAGTTTTTCGAGTATGTTGTTTTGGTCCGCCATTTATATTTGTTGTGGTGTGTGGTGATTAATAGTTGAACTCTCCGAATTCCGACTTGATGGTCAGGCTTCTCGGTCCTTCCTCGATGTGGCCCACCACCTGTGCGTCGATATTGAAGCTCTTGCTGATGGCGATGACCTTTTCGGCCTGTTCGGGGCTGACGTAGATTTCCATGCGGTGTCCCATGTTGAACACTTTGTACATCTCTTTCCAGTCGGTGCCGCTTTCTTCGTGTATGGCGCGGAAGAGGGGAGGCAGGGCGAACATGTTGTCCTTGATGACGCGGCAGTTGTCGCCGACGAAGTGCAGTACCTTGGTCTGTGCTCCGCCCGTGCAGTGTACCATACCGTGGATTTCGGGCCGCAGTTCGTCGAGTATTTTCTTGATGACGGGTGCGTAGGTGCGGGTGGGGGAGAGTACGAGCTGGCCGGCGTTGACGGGTGCGCCGTCTACGGCGTCGTCCAGGCGGTAGTGTCCGCTATATACCAATTCTTCGGGTACGGCGTGGTCGTAGCTCTCGGGGTATTTTTCTGCCAGGTATTTGGCGAACACGTCGTGGCGTGCGCTGGTCAGTCCGTTGCTGCCCATGCCGCCGTTGTATTGTTTCTCGTAGGTGGCTTGTCCGCATGACGACAGGCCGACGATGACGTCTCCGGGGCGGATGTTGGCGTTGTCGATGACGTCGCTGCGCTTCATGCGGCAGGTGACGGTGGAGTCGACGATGATGGTGCGTACCAGGTCGCCCACGTCGGCGGTCTCTCCGCCGGTGGCATAGATGCCCACGCCCATCTTGCGCATGTCGGCGAGCAGCTCGTCGGTGCCGTTGATGATGGCCGAGATGACCTCGCCGGGTACGAGCAGTTTGTTGCGTCCGATGGTGCTCGACACGAGTATGTTGTCTACTGCGCCGACACACAGCAGGTCGTCTGTGTTCATGATGAGTGCGTCCTGCGCGATGCCTTTCCATACGTTGAGGTCGCCGGTCTCTTTCCAGTAGAGGTAGGCCAGCGATGATTTTGTGCCGGCGCCGTCTGCGTGCATGATGTTGCAGTAGTCGGGGTCGCCGCCGAGTATGTCGGGGATGATTTTGCAGAATGCCTGCGGGTAGAGTCCCTTGTCTATGTTTTTGATCGCGTTGTGCACGTCTTCCTTAGCTGCGCTCACGCCGCGCATCATGTATCTGTTTGATTTGTCCATTGTCGTATGCTATGC
Organism: bacterium; assembly: GCA_963637655.1. GTDB lineage: Bacteria > Bacteroidota > Bacteroidia > Bacteroidales > Bacteroidaceae > Prevotella. The sequence continues at coordinate 13,632 of CAVHOL010000043.1, forward strand.
TGATGTTGTTTTTACGGTGATGGGGATTGGGGTGTGCTCTGTCGTTTGCCGTTGTCGGGGGTCACAGTTCCTGTTCTTTCCCGTGCCAGAAGTTCCAGCTTGCGAAGGCTTGCAGCAGGAGCATCTCGAGGCCGTTCTTGGTCGTGGCACCTTGTTGTGCGCCAAGTTTCATGAAGAGGGTCTCGTCGGGGTTGTATATCAAGTCGTAGAGTATGGTGTGGGTGTCCATGGCGTCGTAGGGCAGGTCGGGGCAGGTGTCTACGTTGGGGTACATGCCGCAGGGGGTGCAGTTGACGATGACGTTGTACTCGCGTATCTTGTCAGCGTCTACCTGTTGGTAGGTGATGGCGCCCGCCTTTTGTGTGCGGCTGACGAAGAGCACTTCCAGTCCCAGTGATTTCAGTCCGTAGGCGATGGCTTTTGATGCTCCTCCCGTACCCAGCACGAGTGCTTTCTTGTGTATCGGTTCGAGCATCGGCTCTATGCTTTGGGTGAACCCGATGACGTCGCTGTTGTAGCCTCTGAGTATGGACTTTGTGCCCTTGTGCACCACCTTGATGACGTTGACGGCGCCGATGGCTCTCGCTTCGGGGCTGAGCGAGTCGAGGTAGCTGATCACTTTCTCCTTGTAGGGTATGGTGACGTTGAGTCCCTGCAGGTCGGGGGTCGAGGCCAGTATCTCCGGCAGCTTGTCTATCGACGGTATCTCATAGTTGACGTACTGCGCGTCGATGTGTTCGTTTTCGAATTTCTCATTGAAGTAGCTGATGGAGAAGGAGTGGCCCAGCGGGTATCCGATAAGTCCGTATTTGTCCATAGTAGAGGTGTTTGGTGTGGCTTATTTCGTGGCGAAGTACATGGTGCAGATGCCGAAGGTGAGTCTGTGGAACCGTGCCTCGGCAAATCCTGCGCGTGTGAGTATTTCCACCATGCGCTCTCCCTGGGGGAATGCTTCGATGGTGGCCGTAAGATAGGAGTACGCAGTGTTGTCGTGCGAGATCAGACGGCCGTAGAGGGGAAGCACGCAGTGGGAGTACAGGCGGAAGAGGATGTTCATGGGGAAGGTGACGGGTGTCGTCAGCTCCACGATGCAGAGGTGTCCGCCGGGCTTGAGTACGCGGCACATCTCCCGGAGCCCCTTGTCGAGGTCGGCGAAATTGCGGATGCCGAATGCCGCCGTGACTGCGTCGAAGGTGTTGTCGGCAAACGACAGGCAGGTGCAGTCCTCATGGCTGAAGGAGATGGTCCGGTCGAGACCGGCTTTGGCTACCTTCTGCCGTCCGATGTCCATCATGCCGTCGCTGATGTCTACGCCGAGCAGTGACGCCGGATTCAGCATCTGTGCGGCCATGATGGCAAAGTCGCCCGTGCCTGTGGCTATGTCGAGCATGCTTTGCGGGGCATAGGGGGCAAGCTGGCGTATGGCGTACTTGCGCCACCGCTTGTCAATGTTCCATGACAGGCGGTGGTTGAGTGTGTCGTACGAGTGGGCGATGTTGTCGAACATGCGCTCCACTTGCTGGCTTTTCTCTTCCTTATCGTTGTAAGGCTTTATCTGTTCTTGCTTGTAGGCCATGTGGCTTTGTCGTGGTGGGGACGATTGGGGGTCACTTGCGTGCGGCGAGCCATGCCGACACGTTCTTCTCGATGCGTGCGGCGATGTCGCCTTCTTCGGCAGTCTTGTCGAATTTCTCGCCTGTGATGTGCTCGTAGAGCTCGATGTAGCGGTCGCTCACGCTGTTGGCGTATTCGTCGGTCATCTCGGGTACGGTCTGTCCGGGCTCGTTCATGAAATTGTGCTCGATGAGCCATTGACGTACAAACTCCTTGGAGAGCTGCTTCTGCGGTTCGCCCTTGGCGAGCTTCTCCTCGTAGCCGTCGGCGTAGAAGTAGCGGCTGCTGTCGGGGGTGTGTATCTCGTCGATGAGGTAGACCTTGCCGTCGCGCTTGCCGAACTCATATTTGGTGTCGACCAGGATCAGTCCCTGCTTGGCGGCGATCTCCTGTCCGCGGTTGAAGAGCTTGCGGGTGTAGTCTTCTACGATGGCATAGTCTTCGGCGCTTACGATGCCCTGCTTGATGATTTCTTCCTTGGAGATGTTCATGTCGTGTCCCTCGTCGGCCTTGGTGGTGGGGGTGATGATGGGCTCGGGGAAACGTTCGTTTTCTTTCATGCCGTCGGGCAGGCGCACGCCGCACAGTTCACGGCATCCGTCCTTGTAGGCGCGCCATGCCGAACCGGTGAGGATGGAGCGGATGATCATTTCCACGCGGAATCCCTCACACTTCACGCCGACGGTGACCATGGGGTCGGGGGTAGCCAGTTTCCAGTTGGGGCAGATGTCGCTTGTGGCGTCCAGAAACTTTGCGGCTATTTGGTTGAGCACTTGTCCCTTGAAGGGTATGCCTTTGGGCAGTATCACGTCGAATGCGGAGATACGGTCTGTGGCTACCATTACGATGACGTCGTCGTTGATGTCATACACGTCGCGTACTTTGCCGTGGTATACGCTTTTTTGTCCTTCGAAATGGAAATCTGTGTTTGTAAGTGCTTTCATACAGATAATGATTTTTATAAAAACGTTGGTTACTGTTCTTTTTCCTTGTCTGTTGCGTCCGGTTTTTCCTCTGCGGACGCTTCCCGGGTCGGGTTGGCCTGGCGGTCGTGTGCCTCAAAGGCGTTGACGATGCGTGTCACGAGTTTGTGGCGTACGATGTCTTTCTGGTGCAGGTTGACGAAGCCGATGCCTTCTACGCCGTCGAGTATTCTGAGGGCTTCTACCAGTCCGCTCTTCTGTCCGCGCGGCAGGTCTATCTGGGTGGTGTCGCCCGTGATGATCATCTTGGTGTTCCATCCCATGCGGGTGAGGAACATGCGCATCTGTGCCGGTGTGGTGTTCTGTGCCTCGTCGAGTATGACCACGGCATCGCTGAGCGTGCGTCCGCGCATGAAGGCGAGCGGGGCGATCTGTATGGCGTGCTTCTCCATCATGTCCTGCAGCTTGACGGCAGGTATCATGTCTTCGAGGGCGTCGTACAGCGGCTGGAGATAGGGGTCAATCTTGTCTTTCATGTCGCCGGGGAGGAAACCGAGTTTTTCTCCGGCTTCGACGGCGGGGCGGCTCAGTATGATCTTCTTGATGTTCTTGTCTTTCATTGCCTTGACGGCCAGGGCAATGCTCAGGTAGGTCTTTCCGGTTCCGGCCGGTCCGGTGGCGAAGACCATGTCGTTGGCGTTATAGGCGTCGACGAGGCGCTGCTGGTTTTCGCTGCGGCTTTTGATGGGGCGTCCCGAGATGTTGTATACGATGACGTCCTTGACGGCGTCTGCTTTGGTCTGTCGTCCCTTGATGATGTCGAGTATGTCCTCATCGTTGATGGAGTTGTACTTGTGTACATGCTTCCGCATCGTTTCCACGTGGTCTTCAAACGATGCCATCTCTTCTTCGTCTCCGAGCACTCTTATCACATTGTCGCGGGCTACTATCCTGAGTTTGGGAAACAGTGACTTGATCATCTGAAGGTGACAGTTGCCCACCCCGTAAAATGCCACGGGGTCAATGTCTTCCAATATGATATGCTTCTCTATCAAAACAAAGTCGGTATAAAAAATCCGTACGGAAAGGGGAGCAAATGCGAAAGCGCTTTTCTTCTTCCGCAAAAACTCTCTGCAAAGGTAGTGAAATTAGGACAAAAAGCAAAGGAATGCCGCGAAATAATGTCTGCGCATATATAATATAAAATGTGTGATTGTCGTAAACGGGTATTCTGTTTCGGTCAGAAATCGTTAACTTTGCATCAGGCTTAGGGACGCTCCGAAACGGGACTGCCCCGGAGCTTGGAATTTGCTGTCCTTAAACCACAGGCGGGTTCTAAAATTTGCCTTTGATGGATTTTTGAATTTTAGCCGAGCAGATTTTTCTGTCTTTCTGAAGGAGCATAGCGGGCTATGCGACTGAAGAAGGACGAAAAAGATGCCGGATAAAATCAAAAAGACACAAAGAGCATACCCGTCAAATAATAGAATTTAATAATGCGTGGAATTTTTAGAACACGCCTACAATCAGTACTACCGTCATGAAAAATATGAAAAGCAGTCCTTTGTACAGTAGCCTTCGCCGTTTGCCAAGTCTTTTGGGATGTTTTGCCTTTATCCTGCTTGCCGTTCCGCTCGGTGTCTGTGCCCAGTCGCCTATGGCCGGAACCATCAACCGCATGCGTATCCTCGTGATGCGGGAAGAGTTTCGCGCTCATCCCGCGAGTTATTGCAGAGGGGTGAAAAAGGACGTGAACCCCTATATCGAAGCGGTCAACAAGGCATTGCTGGATACCGCCCGGTACAACCGGAAGCGTGACCTGCTGATCCTGGATTTGCAGCAGAAGATCGGCCGTGCCCGTGATGCGCAGCAGAAGTATGCCTTGGGCAAGCAGCTCTACACACAATACCTCAACCTCAACTTTGAGAAAGCCTACACCATGGCACGCCAATGCGAGCAGTGGGCGCGTCAGATGGGCAGCCGTAGCGAGATAGTGGAGGCGCAGGTGCTGCAGGCACAGGCATTTGCCAATAGCGGATTTTTCCGCGAGGGGGCCGAAACCCTTGGGCAAATTCAAGTGGAAGGATGTGCCAAGGATGTGCAGATCGGCTATGTCATGACGATGTTCAACCTCGAGTTTGAGAACGGATTCTACGTGCCCTATAGATGCCTGTCCCACAATATATATTTGGAACGTATGCAGCAGTGCTACGCCAGGATGCAGCAGCTCGTGTCGGCCGACTCCTATCTTCTGGACGACATGCGGGTGAAGATGAGTTTCCATCAGACCAAATACAAGGATGCGGTGACCCAAAGCAAGATACTCCTTGCCAAGCTTACGCCCCAGTCTCCATACTACGCCTATGCTTTGGGCAATATGGGGTACAACTATATGGGATTGGGCGAATATGTGGAGGCGGCCAAGTGTGTCAGCCGGTCTGCCGAAATAGAAATCAGGGCCGGTTCGCTGACCTATCCCGCCATGCGCAAGATGGCCGAACTGGCATTCATCGTGGGCGATGTGTCCAACTCCTACCACATGATCAATGTGGCGATGCGCAATGCGGAGGCTAACCATTCGCGCTATCGTTATGCCGAGATTGCCGCCAGTTATCCGAAGATAGACAAGGACATGTACGCCTATACCCAGCGTCAGACCACAAGGCTGACCGTTGCCCTCGCGGTGCTCCTGGCTGTAACGGTGCTTCTGGTGGTCATCCTGGTAGTGATGGTGAGACAGCGCCGTGTGCTCCGTCGGCAGAAAGCGCTTATCGAGACGCAGATGGGCAAGCTCTCGGACAAGAGCCGGCAGATAGCGGCCATCAACCGCGAACTGCTTGAGGCGGGCCATATCAAGGAGGTGGTGTTGGGGCAGCTCATCGTGGGAAGTGCCAATCATCAGGCGGCTATCATGAAACTGCGCAAGGAAGTGCTGCGCCGGCTGACCGTCAAGGACTATGAGGGGCTGCGCAATGTGTTCGACATGCAGCGGGGCGAAGCCTTTGACTCCTTCTATCAGCTGGACCAGATCCTTCTGATGCTGTTCCCGCAGTTTGCCGAAATGTTCAACGAACTGCTCCGTCCGGAATGTCGTCTGACCCTCAAACGCGGCGAGCGGCTCACCACCGAGATGCGTATCTTTGCACTGATCCGGCTGGGCATTACGCGGAATGACGACCTGGCGCAGTCGCTCAACTACTCGGTCAACACCGTCAAGAGCTACAAGACGCGTGTGATAGCCGCTTCGCTCTATGACAAAGAGGAGTTTTATCGCCGATTGAGCGAAATCGTGGCTACTTCTGCCCAATAATAAAGTATATTCAGAGGTGTACTCGAAAAATATAACACATTGATTTGCAAAGACATGGCAGAAAGATAAAGTCTATATACCGTATATATTTTTGGAAAGTGTTGCCGGCTGCGTAATTTTGCCGACGTAAGCTGCAAAGCAACAGATCAACAAATCCAAATCACTAAAAACCTATACGATTATGAGAAAAAGACTTTATCTTGTCTCTGCTCTGCTGTTGGCGTTTGCCTGTGCGCATGCCAATGCCTATCATCCCAACAACAGTCTTGCCGAGGATACCACCAAGACCTCGGGCAGCGACCATGGCGTGATGCTCAATGCCAAGGATGCCACCGAACCCCGTCAGGTGGAAATCGGTCTGCCGATGAGCTATACCGCCGTGTCGGTGGACGGCGTGCCCGCCGTGTACTATTATTGGCCCAACACCACCAGCAACCACTGGCGCGGGGAACTGCTTCTCGCCAAGCAGGGACTGCAAAACATCTCCACCACCGCCATCCGCTTCGGAGAGATAGGCTACGGTGTCGACTCGTACATGGAGCGCGGAGGCGAGCGGTTCAAGGGCAAGCTCAAGTATCAGACCAACATCTATGGCGCACAAAATTTCGATCTCAACGTTTCGGGCAAGCTGGCGCGCAAGACCTATTACACCTTGAGTGCTTACCAGAACTTCGATCCCGGCAGCTTCGATCTCAAATTTACCAATTATATCGACCGTGCCCAGTTCTATACCGCCGGCATCACCCACCTGTTCAGTCAAGACAAGGGCCGTTTCAGCGTGTTCTACAAGTATAACGTGACCCACCCGCTGACCACCTCGGCCAACTATGCTCCCTTCACCTATGACGGCGACGGCAAGGTGAGTGCGGTCAAAGGTTTCCGTATGGGCCGTGACAGCTATCTGCCCGTGGACGGCATGATGCAGTATCGTGATGTCAAGACAGGCGAGCTCGTCACCGACAACCTCTATGATATCGTCAAGGCCAAGACCCACGAGGCTACCGCGCTGCTCGACTATGATTTCACCTCTACACTGTCCCTCGCCCTCAAAGCCAAGGTGTCTACCTCGACAGGCCACGGCGCCGACCAGCTCACGATGGGATTCTATGAAAATGCAGACGCTACCTATGCCGATACGGGCGAGAAATACCACGGCAACATCCAGCGCCGTCTGGCGCAGATCAACGCTTTCACCGTCACCGACGCTATGTTTATCGCTGAGATGACCAAGAAGACAGGCGCACACAAGTGGGTGTTCGGTCTGAACGAGCTCTATTCGTACATCGACTATGCGCGCAGCACTACGCAGTACTACCATGAGGTGGCACCCAACCCACGCAAGCTCGTCTACAATGGCCTGGAGTATGCCAACCTCAATGGTTCTACCGAGTATGACCACGGTACGGAGAACAAGCTCGCCGCATACGTCAGCGACACCTGGAAGGTCACCCCAAGCTTCCGTATGAACTACGGCTTGCGTCTGGAGATGTTCAACCTCGCAGTCGACTATATCCCCAACTCGCGCTTCAGCAACTTCTATCTTGGTGCAAAATACCAGGACGCTGACGGCAATGCCAAGACCGTTGCCACCGCACACCATAGCAAGACCGGTCTCAACTATGCCGTCTCGGTAGCGCCGACGTACAACATCACCCATAGCTTCGGTCTGACCGGTGAGATCAACTTCCTCCAGCAGTATCGTCATCTTGAGGCTTACTCGGGCACTACGCTGCCTTATTATGACCACCGTCCGTTCATCCTTGGCCGCTTCGGTGTGTTCTACAACAGTGACCTCGTCAATGTCGTGTCCGCCTTCACCTACGCCCGTCGTACCAACGACTATAGCCGTCTGACCGTGATGAGCGACAATCCCAACGAAGACCCCGTGATGGTGGGCGCATCCAGTGGTATACAGACGATGGGCTGGACCACCGACGCGATGTTCACGCCGTTCAAGGGATTCAAGCTCCACGCCATGTTCACCTACCAGAACCCCAAGTACACCGGTTACAAGTTTACGGCGTTCAACAAGGAATATGACTTCAGCAGCAAGACCGTGACCAAACAGTCGAAGATTATCGTCGAACTCGATCCCAGCTACACCTACGACCGCTTCAACGTATGGGCCTCGTTCCGCTATTATAGCAGGCAGTATGCCAATGTCGGCAACTCTGTCTACTTCCAGGGCCGTTGGGAAACCTTTGCAGGCGCAAGCTATAAGGCCAACAAGTACATTACGTTCAATGTCAATGTCGTCAACTTCCTCAATCAGACGGGAGCCCAAGGCACCATCCCCGGATCCGAACTCATCACCGACGGGTCTCGCTATGCCGGATCGCTCATGGCCGGAAACTATATCCGTCCGTTCACCGTGGAGTTTGGCGCAAAGGTTACCTTCTAAACCTCTATTTCCCGTAAAATCAGACCAGTGACAAATCATCCTGAATCAAAACATCATATTATATCAAGCAACGTATGAAAAAATATCTTTTCACCCTGTTGGTGCTCTTTGCAGCATTGGGCGCCAGTGCACAACAAAACATCTCGTTCCGTGAGGGCAAGCTCGTTTCACCTCAAGTCAATGCCGACCACTCGGTCACCTTCCGTCTGCAGGCCCCTAAGGCAAAGGCCGTCAAGGTCGTAGCCGACTGGGAACAGAATGGCGGCGTAGGCACGATGACCAAAGGCAAGGACGGCGTTTGGACCTACACCACTCCGCAGCTCACCTCGGAGATGTACACCTACCGCTTTGATGTGGACGGCGTGGTGAGCGTAGACCCTGTCAATCCTTTCACGCGCCGCGACGTAGGCAACGTGTTCAGCATTTTCTATGTAGGCGACGGTTGTGCCGACGAATATCAGGTGCACAAGGTCGCCCATGGGCAGGTGCGTACCGTGTGGTACCACTCCAACACTGTCAACGAAGACCGCCGCATGAACGTCTATCTCCCCGCCGGCTATGGCAAGACTGACGAGAAGTACCCCGTATTCTATCTGCTCCATGGCAGCGGCGGCGACGAGAACGCCTGGCTTGAACTGGGCAACATCGCCCGTATCATGGACAATCTGATCGCTGAAGGCAAGTGCAAGCCCATGATTGTCGTCATGCCCAACGGCAACTTCGGCAAGGCCGCTGCAGCAGGCGAGACTTACGAGAATCTCGACTACAAGCCTGTGATGACCAACTTCCTTCCCCACTACAAGGACGGTATGTACGAGACCGCTTTCACCGAGATTGTCAACTATATCGACGCTACCTACAGCACCATCGCCGACAAAGACCACCGCGCCATCGCCGGACTCTCTATGGGCGGACTGCACACGCTGATGATCTCGGCCAACTATCCTGACCTGTTCAACTATGTCGGCCTGTACTCGGCAGGTGTCGATTTCACCCAGATCAAGATGGAGGAGATACCCGCTTATGCCAACCTCGACGCCAAGCTCGCCGCGCAAGCCAATAAGGGCGTGAAGCTCTACTGGATCGCCTGCGGCAACGCTGACCGTCTGATGCCGCACAACAAGCTCTTGATGGAGCGCATGGATAAAGCCGGACTCAAGTACGTCTTCCACGAAAGCAGCCGCGGACACCTCTGGAGCAACTGGCGCCAGTACTCCTTGCAGTTTATTCCGCAGCTCTTCAAGTAGTGCATAGATAGTTCGATTATAATTGGTTTAGGGATGACGGTTTTGAGATATTGGTTAAAACCGTCGTCCCTTTTCTTGTTTGATGGAGAAAACCCTTATCTTTGTATAAGATAAGCTGCACCTCAGCAATTTCAAGCAAGCTTGATTGCATTCGGTTTGCATTATCTTTGTATAAGATAAGCTGCACCTCGGCAATTTCAAGCAAGCTTGATTGCATTCGGTTTGCATTATCTTTGTATTAACTCAAGTTTCTGTTTTTCAAACGACTATGGATATACGACCTTCTTATCAAGCCGCGGCGACACGCTACGATGACGCCGACACCCTATACGGCAGGTGCGGCAAGAGCGGGGTGCTGCTGCCGAAAGTGAGCTTGGGCTTCTGGCACAATTTCGGTGCTGACGACCCTTACAGCCGCAGCCGGACGATCACCCATTACGCTTTCGACCATGGCATCACCCACTTCGACCTCGCCAACAACTACGGACCTCCATACGGCAGCGCCGAGGAGACCTTCGGGCGGCTCATGCACGACGATTTCGCCCCTTATCGCGACGAACTGTTCATCTCCACCAAGGCCGGGTATGACATGTGGCCCGGCCCTTATGGCAACTGGGGATCGCGTAAGTACCTCATGGCGAGCCTCGACCAGAGTCTCCGGCGGATGCACCTCGACTATGTAGACCTTTTCTACAGTCATCGCTATGATCCCAACACCCCGTTGGAGGAGACCCTCCAGGCGCTTGTCGATGTGGTGCGACAGGGCAAGGCGCTCTATGTGGGCATCAGCCGGTGGCCGCTCGAAGCGCTCAAGACAGCCGACGCTTATCTGCGTGCACATGACGTGCCCCTGCTGATCTTCCAGGACCGCCTCAATCTGCTCGACCGCAGGCCACAGGACGAGGGTATCCTCGACTATTGCCGGAGTCATGGCATCGGTTTCATCTCCTTCTCGCCCTTGGCGCAAGGTCTGCTTACCGACCGCTA
>CAVHOL010000044.1:0-23367 GCA_963637655.1 bacterium
TTACGGCAGAACGGCAATCTTGGTGATGTTCTTCAAGTCGCCCTGGATGATGAAGGCGGTGTCGCTCCAACCGTCGGAGGTGGTGAGGGCAGCCATCATGGCGTCGTCGAACACCTGCTCGACAGCGGCATCGTTGCCGCTCCAGTCGGCTACGGTGTAGATGACGCCCCAGTTGGCATTGTCGATCTGCACCTGTCCGGTAGCGCCTGCCTGCTTGTAGAAGATGAGCTTGGAACCCTTCTTCACGCCCCAGGCATTGAGGTCGGACTTCATGATGCGGAAGCGGCCGTCGTCGCCCCAAGTGAGGTTGTAGGGATAGGTGATGGCAGAACCGTCCATGTTGGTGGTGACGGTGGCTACGTCACGCTCGGCGGGAACGACCTTGAAGTCGAAGGCTTCGGTCTTGGCACCGTCGAGGTCTTCGATGATGACCTTGTACGAGCCGGCCTCGGCTGTGGTGGGCACGGTGCATACGATCTCGGTGTTGGTGCGCGAGGTGTAGCGTGTCACCTTGTAGGATCCGATGTAGAGGCTCTGTACGTTCTGCAGGTTCTTGCCCTTGATGGTGATCTTGTCGCCGGCGCAAGCCTCAGAAGGATCGATCGATGAGATGGCGGGAGAGGTGGCGGCCTTGACGGTCAGCGTACCGCTGATCTCGACGGTCGTACCGTTCTTCAGGTTGAGCGTAAATCCGGTACCGGCACTTGCTGCGGGCACAACGAGACCGATGGCCGATGCATTCTGTGCAGAGAACGACTCGACGGTCTGCGGCTCGTCACCGGGGAAGGTGATGGACTGGACGAGGTCGAGGTCGGTACCCTTGATGACTACCTTGTCGCCGGCTGTCACTTCAGCGGGAGTGCAGGCAGTGACGGTGGGCTTGACGAGCGTGTAGGCTACGGTCACGGTCTTGCCGTTGGCAAGGCTCAGTGTGATGTCGCCTTCCTGGGCGGCCTCGGGCACGGTGGCGGTCACCTTGGTGGCGGTCACCTTGAGCTTGGCGTCAGCACCGTCGGCGTTGGGGAAGGAGATGGCGGTCACGAGGTCGAGGTCCTTGCCGCTGATGGAGATCTCGGCACCGTTCTTCGCGGGAGCGGGAGCGGCAGCCAGCCCGGTAGGAACGACTGTGGTGATGCTTCCGGCGGGTATCTCTACACCGCTCTTGGTGACGAGGGTCACCTCGCCGTCGGTAGCCTTTTCAGGCAATGCTACGGTGATCTCGGTAGCGGAATGTGTCTTGAAGTCGGCAGCGTCAACAGTGGCGCCGGTGAACTCTATGCTTGCGATCTGGTCGAGGTCTGTACCCTTGACGGTAACGACATTGCCGGCCTTTACGGTTTCTGGAGACAAACCTTTCACTTCGGGCAGATTGATGGTGATGGCTTCCTTGCTCTCCAGCTCAGAAGGCTCTTCAGCGAGGTCGGTGACCTTGATGACACCAGTCTTTGCCTCAGCGGGAATAGCCACCTTGATGGTATAGCGGTCGTGGGCGATGAAGTCCTTCTCGTAGACGGTGTCGTTCTCCTGGAAGATGACGCCGTGCATGAGGTTGAGGTAGTCGCCCTTGATGGTTACGATGTCGCCTACGTTGCCCACGAGATTGCTCTCGTTGTCGCCTACATAGAATTTGCTGAATTCGATGTCTTCGCGGTAGGTAACCGAGGTGATGGAAGTGATGGTGCCGCCCTTTGCGGTCTTGAGCACCACCTTACCGGTGTCGCATTTCTCTGCCGGCACCGTGATGGAGATTTTGCTCTCGCGTCCTTTCTGCAGAACTTCGATCGAAGTGATGGGGTCGGCTCCCGGAAGATCCACCTCGCTCACTTGGTCAAGATTTGAACCATAGAAGAAGAGTGTACCGCCGCGCAGAACGGGGCAAGGACCGAAGGAATTGAGCTTTACCTCATTGCCGTACTGGTCGGTGGAGAGGTCGTCGCCGTCGTCACACGCAGTCAGCGACAGCCCTGCGAGGGCCAGCACCAACATGGTGAAAAACTTATTTAATGTTTTCATATCAGTTCTTTGTTAGAAGATTTTACTTGTTCGAGACAACTCGGATGTTGTCGATCTTGATGATAGGCGTACAGTCGGTGCCTGAGGGGATGACGGTCTTGTCGTTGTACGAACCGTTGACAACAAAGATGGTGAGGCTGGCAAAGTCTTCCACGCTCTTGAATGTGGAGGCGAGCTTGTTGCCGTCCCAGTCATAGGAGAACTCCGTGAAGGGGATGGTCACAGTCACCCACTTGCCGCCGGTGTCATAACTTCCGCCATTGCTGTTCCACGGCATGTAGAGAGCGCGGCTGAGATCGCCCTGCACATGGAAGAAAGTGTTGTTGGCATTGAAGAGTGTCACCTTGTCGGTACCTGCAAAGATAATCTGCATGGCGGCAGCCTGCCACGGGTTGCTCGAGGGTACGAGCATCTCGAACTTCAAGCTCTTGCTCTCCCAGTTGGTGAAGTCGGCCACATCGCAGAGTTTCACACCGTCGCCGGTGAAGTCACTGTTCCATGTTCCGGCCCAGTACTCGAAGGCGAAATTGCCGTCGTTCCAGCCACCGCCTGCATCCATGCTGGTATTGCCGAGCAAGAGGTAGTTGCCCTTGAGTGACGTTTCGTCGCTCTGGATCACCTGGTTGTGCCATCCGTGGTTGCCAAGTACGGCACCGGTAGCAGCGTTGGGCGTATCGAAGTCGAACAACATGCCGCGCTCGTCCTTGTACTGGAACGGAGCCTTTGTCGTACCATACTTGGTATTGATGTAGATGTTCGTGTGCTCGGGCATGTCGGCCGGCATGTTGAACGTGATGCTGGTCTTCGTGATCTTCAGATCGGAAGCTTTGATCACATAGTCATCGCCCACTTTGATGGACAACGGGAAATTGTCGTAGTCGAGGAAGTAGTCGCCCTTGATGGTCACTTCTTCGCCTGCCTCGGCCCACTCGTTGCTCATCGAGCTGACGACAGGTGCGGGAACGATGACCTTGAAGTCGTAGTCTACGGTGTCCTGCGATGTGGTGATGAAGTATATCTTGTCAGTCACTACATCGGGGATATTCTTCGGCACGCTCACGATGATGGTGTTGTCGGTCATGTAGCTTGTATTGAGCGTGGCCGTCTGGTCGTTGAAGTTGATCTGCTTCACGCTGCGCAGGTTGCTGCCCACGATACAGAGCGTGTTGCTCATTGAGGCTTCAGTGAGGAGCGAGTCCTTCGAAGCCACATCAACCGGACGTATATAGTAGATGACGGGCTTCCCGCCGGTGGTCTCATACTTGTCAGGCTGGTCTTCGCACGATGCGAAACCTGCCGACACTACGGCGAGAGCCACGGCAAACATTGCCTTGCTTATATTCTTGATTTTCATAATTATCAGCTATTTTGATGAATTAATAACTATATGTGCTGCGCACGTCTACATGTATGGGTTCGACGTTGCTGCCGAGATTGGGGTTCAGAGCCACGTCCTCAGACGGGAAGGGCAGTGTGAAACTGCTTGCAGTGACATTGGGCACAGCAGTTTTGCTGTCGTACTGTATATTCGAACCGTCCCATGTAGCGTAACCCGACTCGTAGAAAGACTTGTAGGCAGCATCTACATTATACATGCTGTTGCGGCGCTGTGACTTGAGCTCAGTGATACAAGCGTTCATGTCGTAGTAGCTACGGCGTACATAGTCGTACCAGCGGTCGCCCTCTCCGGCAAGCTCAAGGCGGCGCTCCTTCCAGATATCATCAAATGTGAGCGTAGTCTTGTCGGGATCGGCCCACTTCACGCCACGTCCGTGCACCTTGTTGAAGCACTCGAGCGCAAGAGCATCGCTATGGTTGCCCATCAGCACTTCTGCCTCAGCATAGATAAGGTAGACGTCGGCAAGGCGGAGAATAGGAGTAGGCAGAGCGTTTGCCATACGGCCGGCAGTCATTGAGAACTCTTCCTGGTGGTCGGCATTGTCGCCGTAGAGATGCTTCACATTGTTTCCGCCGGTAGGACTCTGAAGTTCGCCGGTAGAAGAAGAGTTGTAGCTCTTGTCATAGAGGAACTGCAGATAATTGAATCCCTTCGAACCGTTGTCCATTGTTCTGTCGCGCCAGAAGTAGTCGTAGGTATCGCCGGCCATCATGATGGTAGCCTTGCGGCGTGTGTCTTTGTCAAGACGTGTATTGGGATTGTCGGCAGGTGATACGCCGAAAGCGTCCATAAGATCAACCGACGGGCCGCCGTATCCACCCCAGCAGTCACCGTTCTCGTCGAAGCCTACAGGAGCGAGGTCGCTCTGCAGCGTGTTCTGTGAAGTCCAGTGTGAACCTACGGTCCAGCGCCATGCGATCATGATCTCGTCGCAGAAGCGGTTGCTGCCGCGGAAGATGTCGGCATAGTTCTCCATGAGTTCGCGACCGGAGTTCTCGATGACGTCGCGGCTATACTGGGCAGCCTTTGCGAGGTCGTCCTTGCTGAGCGTACCGCTCACACCGGCCTTGGTCAGATAGACCTTGGCGAGCAGACCCTCGGCGCAGTAGTAGTCGATGCGGCCGGTAGTGCTCTTGGTCTTGGGCAGAAGTTCGAGAGCTTTCTCGAGCGTGAGCACGATGTAGTCGTAGACGTCGCTCTTCTGCACCTTCGACAGCGTGTTGTAGTCGCCTTTGGCGAGAGTGGCCGAGTTGCTGTGGATGATGGGCACATCGCCGAAGGTGCGTGCCAGGTAGAAGTATGCCATAGCCTTCCATGTGAGACACTCGCCCAGACACTGTTTGCGTGTGGCTTCGCTGCAGTTCTTGGCGTTCTGCAGAGATTCATACACGGTGCTTGAGTGTCCGATAACGGCCCAAAGGGAGTAGGACATGTTGATCAGGTCATCGTCGGTACCGTTGGTGGAGAAGTTCATATAAGGACTTGATCCCCAATACATGTTGCCCGACATGACCTCGCCGATCTTGATGAAACCGCGCTGGAAGTCGTACCAGGGAGAATTGTAGAGATAGTTGACACCCGAGATGCAGGCGTCGTCGCCATCATAGAAATTCTCTGTATTGTAGTTGTCTTCTACCGGACGGTCAAGGAAATCGTCGCACGACGTCATTCCCAAGCCGAGCATCAAGGCAACTGCTGCATATTTTATGTTTTTGATTTTCATAGTTGCAAATCTTTTTAGGCGTTAGAATGATAAGTTCAGGCCGAAGGTGACGGCTGTCGGTGACGGATAGCGTCCGTTGTCAAGACCGAACACGTTGGAACTCTGAGTGGAGAGACCAACTTCAGGATCGTAGCCGGAATATCCGGTGATGGTGAAGAGGTTGGTGGCATTGAGCGTGAGTCGGAGATTGGTAAGTCCGATGCGACGGATGAGATTCTGGTCGAATGTGTATCCGAGGGTGATGCTCTTCAAGCGCACGTAGGATCCGTCCTCAATGTAGCGGCTGCTCCATGCGTCGTTGTCGTTCGGGTCGTTGATAGAGGCGCGCGGCATGGAAGTGGTAGAGTTGCTCACGACTACGTTGGCAATGTTGTCATACCAGTTGCCGGTGGTGTTGCCGTCCTTCGGACTGAGCATGGCGCAGTTGTTCACGTCGGAGAGTTGGTTGGTCCATGCAGAGTTCATGTGGGTGAGCTTCTTCTTCATGTAGTTGCCCACCTTGCCGCCAACGCTACCGTTGATGAAGATGTTGAGGTCGAAGTTCTTGTAGCGGAAGGTGTTGTTCCAACCGAAGGTGAACTTGGGCAGCGGCGAACCGATGTTGGTCTTGTCGTTCTCGTCGATGATGCCGTCGCCGTTGACGTCCTTGTATTTTATGTCGCCCACGTATGTGGTGTTGGTGCGGCTATACATTGTGGGATCTTTACTCCACTTCTTCTTGCCGTTTTCGTCGATCTCGATGGGGTTGTTCTTCTGCAGTGTGTTCACCGGAGAATTGACGATGTCCTCAAACGACTGATAGACGCCTTCTACCTCATAGCCGTAGAAATTGTAGAGCGACTCGCCGGGAGTAGAGCGTGCCACTACGTCGGTCCACTGACCGTAGCCCAGGATGGCAGTACTGCCGGAGAGGCTCTTCAGCTTGTTGCGGTTGATGGAGAAGGTCACCTCTGACGACCAGTCGAAGTCTTTCGTTACGACGGGCTTCACATTGAGCGACATTTCCACACCAGAGTTCTGGATCGTACCATAGTTGCCGTAAGGAGCGGCAAGTGCAGACGATGCGTTTCCGCTGGTACCCATGATAGAGGGCAGAATGAGCTGCATAAGCATGTCCTTCGATTCCTTGCGGTACCAGTCGAAGGTGAAGTTGATGCGGTTGTTGAGGAAGCCGAGGTCGAGACCTACGTTGAACTGCTCCTGGGTTTCCCACTTGATGTCGAGGTTCTTGAGGTTGGAAGGCTTGTAGCTGGTGCCCAGGCCTGTCTCCATAACGCCCATTGACGATCCCCACTTGTAGCCGCCGATACCCGAGTTACCGGTCTGGCCCCATCCGAGACGGAGCTTGCCGTTGGTGAGCCATGTGCCTGCGAACTTCTGGATGAACTTCTCGTTGGAGAAGCGCCATGCGAGGGCTACTGAGTGGAAACCTGCCCAGCGCTTGTTGGGACCGAAGTTTGAAGAACCGTCGTAACGGTAGGTATATGTAGCAAGGTAGCGGTCGTCGAAGTTGTAGGTCTCACGGGTGAAGAACGAGGCCATGGAAGAGCTTCCCCATCCTGAGCCGATCTGCGGGTCGCCGGTACCGAGTGCCGGATTGTGTACGATATCGCTGGGAAGGTTGGTGTTGTAGACTGATGTGTAGTCATACTTTGACTCCCAGCACTCCTGGCCGAGCATGGCCGACACGCTGTGCTTGTCGATATTGAAGTTGTAGGTGAGGTAGTTGCTGAGCGACCAGTAGTTGGCGCTGTTCTTCTGTATGCGGCTTTGGTTGTTGTCGCGGGTCCAGGTACCGAGATTTACCTTCGGCTTGTAGGTTTCGGCCTTCGACGAGTTGATGTCGTAACCTACCTGAACGTGCCATGTAAGGTTCTTGATGGGGGTGATGTCGGCGAAGATGCTACCGTTCAAGGTCTGGCGTCCGAGCAGGATGTCATCCATGAGGGCCATGGCGATGGGGTTAGGATTGGTATAACCTTCCTTGGACACGCTGGAGTAGCTTCCGTCGATATTATAAATAGGTATATCGGGAGTTGTAGTGAGCGAGTAGCTGATAAGACCCTCGTCACCGTCGGCCAGCTTCAGACTTTCGTTGGTCTTTGCGAATGTGGTGTTCACACCCAGCTTGAACCACTTCTTGAGCTGGGCAGAGAGGTTGACACGCACGGAGAAACGGTTGAAGTCGCTGCCGAGGATGGTACCGTCCTGATCGGAATAGCTGCCCGACACGTAGTAGTTCATCTTGTCAGTGCCGCCTTCTGCGGAGATCTGGTGAGAGTGCTGCCATGCTGTGCGGAACACTGCATCCTGCCAGTTGGTACCTACACCAAGGATGGAGGGATCGCTGAATGTCTTGTCGGGCTGGGAGATTTCGCCCTGAGCGGCCAATGTGTTGTAGAATTGTGCAAACTCACGCAGGTTGAGCATGTCGAGACGCTTGTTCTGACGGCTTGCAGTTACCGAACCGCTATAGGAGAACTTAGCCTCGCCGGCCTTACCCTTCTTGGTGGTGATGAGCACAACACCGTTGGCACCCTGCGAACCGTAGATGGCGGTAGCCGATGCGTCCTTGAGCACCTCCATGCTCACGATGTCACTGGGGTTGATGAGCGAGAGGGGCGACACGGCCGTGTGGGAACCGTTGCCGAGAGCGTCGCCGAGACCGAGCGACGAACCGCTGTTGCTCTGGGAGTTGTAGATGACACCGTCGACAACGTAGAGAGGCTCGGTATTGGCATTGATGGTGGCGATACCACGCACGTTCACCGATACGGCCGAACCCGGCTGTCCTGATGTCTGTGTGGCCGTCACACCCGAGATACGTCCCTGGAATGCCTGGTCGACATTGGTGATGGGAGCCGACTTCAGTGTCTTCTCGTCCATGGAGGCAGAAGCACCGGCGAGGTCGCTCTTCTTCATCGTACCGTAACCGACAACGACGACCTCATCGAGCGTCTGCTTGTCTTCCTTGAGTACGATGTTGAGGGTCTTCTGCCCGTTGATGTTCACAGTCTGCGGTGTGTAGCCGATGTACGACACCACGAGTTGGTTTTTGCCTGCCGGCACGCTGATGGTGAAGTCACCGTCGATATTGGTGACAGTGCCCGTTCCGGTAGCGCCCTTGACAGTCACGCTTGCGCCGATGACAGATTCGCCGGTCTCGTCCTTGACGTTTCCGGAAACCTTCGTCTGCGCATAGGTCAGGCAACTCACGAGGAGTGCCATCATTAGCATCACAAATTTCTTCATTAGGCGAAATTTTTAGAAAGTTAATTATTATGGTTTAAGATTTTGTTATATTTTGGGAAGGCAAAATATCGATAGCGGGTTCTCCGCCGTTCCGCAGAAGCGGACAGGGAGAGCATAGGGCCTACGTCAGGTTAGGTCCCCGCACGCAGCGCGCGCAAAAAGACAATTCTGTAAACATCGTCATGATGCGGTAGAAGTATTTCGTTTTCAGTTGTTCCCGGTTTAAGGGCGGTGGGGTGTGACACAAAGGCAAGGCGAAAGTTTCTGAAAATTCCTTGATTTATGTCAACCGCAAAGGTAGTACTATTTTCAGTCAACAGATAATACTATATTGTCAAAGTATGGCACTTTTATGACATTTGCATGAATTTCCGTGTCTTTTCTTGCCCTCTTGTCCCATCTGTCATCTTTATACCATAAAAATCGGCATTGATATCCACTTTGCCTGCCTTTACAAAAGCGGCTTCCTGCACATTATCCCCATAAGAAACGAAAATACGCAGTACTGACGGCCCTTTCTTACTGCCGCTACGCACAAATCAAAAATCATAAAAATACAAGTATACACAAAAGACAATACTATTCTGTCACTGAAAAGGCCAAAAAAAGCAGCGCCTCTTGCGGGACGCTGCTCTCTACAGGCGGCACTTTGGCCGCACATTACACTTACGGGTACATTATCATTCGTTTCTGACGCGCGATTCTTTTGTGCACTTATAATCCGATAAAACCAAGAAGAACGCACATTCGTGTCATTCCTTGACAAACTCCACATTGCCGCCGTACTTCTTGTCAATCTGCAGGAGCAGACAGGGCACGGTGGAGTACGACCGGGGACTGCCGGAGCGCAGCACCTTGTAGCGCACCGTGGTCTTGCCGTCCTTGTCGGTCTTGATGGAGGTGACCTTTATCCGTGTGTCGACATTGGTTTGCGGTTCGATGATGGCAAGCGCATCCTTTTGGGTGAAGTCGATGGCCGTGGGCAGTCCGCTGCCGTCAGTACTCATCACGGCCGCCGTGCCGAAGTAGCGTTCCAGTTCGGCTTCGCTGCGGATGACCCGCGGCGAATAGTCGGTCACGTCGTTACGCACAAAGTAGCGCTGTGCTTCACTGTAATTGACGGTCTTCTGCACAGAAGCGCAGGAGGAGAGTCCGAGGGTAATCCCTGCAAACATGGCGAGGGACATGGTCTTGAGTGTCATATATATTTATGGTTTTTGATGTTTGTGCGTTATCCGTTTTTGTCTGCACATTTATAAAATGGGGAAAAGCGAAATCCTTGGCTGACCGTATGCAAAAGAATGTTAATCTTAAAAAGACCGCAATTTCCACATTATTATATAAACGTCACCAAATTATACATACCCCGCCAAAAATCGAAAAAAAATTTTACCTTTGCATACGTTGCACCGTCCTGCCCCACCCTACATCTTGGCGGCTGCAACGGAAAAGAGAAAAGCATGAAAGAGAAAAAACTGACATTCGCCCTGTTCGGCAACTCCTACCAGGCACGCAAATCGGCACCCGCACTCGAGGTCATCTCGCAGTTGCGCTCCCACGGGGCCTCCATCCTCGTCGACCGCGACTACCACCGTTTCCTCACCGCAGAGCGCGGACTTGACATCGACACCGACGGCACCTTCGACGGTGCCTGTCCGCAGGCCGACTACGCCGTGTCGATAGGCGGCGACGGCACTTTTCTCAAGGCCGCCACACGCGTCGGACCGCAGCAGACACCCATCATCGGCATCAATACCGGGCGCCTCGGCTTTCTCGCCGGCGTGCTGCCCTCCGATATCAAGGCCACCTTCGACGACATCTTCGCCGGGCGATACACCGTCGAAGACCATACCGCCATCGAGATCAAGGCCGACGGTGCCGCCTTCGACGAATGTCCCTTTGCGCTCAATGACATCGCCGTGCTCAAACGCGACGTCGCCTCGATGATCAGCATCCACGCGACCGTCGACGGCGAATATCTCACTACCTACCAGGCCGACGGCCTGGTGGTCAGCACACCGACCGGATCGACGGCCTACTCGCTGTCCAACGGCGGCCCCGTCATCGTACCGCAGACCGGCACGCTCTGCCTCACGCCAGTAGCCCCGCACAGTCTCAGCATCCGCCCCATCGTCATCAGCGACAACAGTGTGGTGCGGCTCAGCGTATCGTCGCGGTCGCACAACTACCTCGCCGCCATCGACGGACGCAGCGTGACGCTCACCGAAGACATCGCCGTGACCATCGCCAAAGCACCTTTCACCACACACATCATCAAACGCGGTGACCAGACCTACTTCTCCTCCCTACGCGAAAAGATGATGTGGGGAGCCGACAAACGCGAACAATGAATCTGAAGAAAGCCATAAACCTTCCCCCTACCCGATACTCCGCCGCCGCCATCACACGCTGGCTGTGGCAGGCATGGCGCGGCAACCGCATACAGGCTACGCTCAACGCTGCCGTCGGCCTTGTCGACGTCTGTCTGAGCCTGTCGCAGGTATGGGCCGTGAAACACGCCATCGACGTGGCCTCAGGTACCGTGGCCGGATCGGTCTACACGGCCGTCGGACTCATGGGACTGCTCATCGCCGCCGGGTTTGCCCTCAATATCGCCTCCATATGGATACGCAACATCCTCGGCGTGCGTGCCCAGAACCGCATGCAGCAGCACATGCTCGACCGTCTGCTGCGGTCGGAATGGCAAGGCAAGGAGCGGCACCACTCGGGCGATGTGCTCAACAGACTCGAGACCGATGTGGCCAACGTGGTCGGCTTTCTCACCGAGACGCTCCCCAACACCCTGTCAGTGCTGGCCCTGTTTGCCGGAGCTTTTCTCTACCTCTTCTCCATGGACCGCACGCTGGCCGTCATCACCGTGGCCATCATTCCCGTATTCGTGGCGTTCAGCAAGATCTATATGGGACGCATGCGGCAGCTCACACGCTCGGTACGCGACTCCGACAGCCGCGTGCAGAGCATACTGCAGGAGACCATACAGCACCGCATGGTCATCAAGACACTCGAAAGCGAAGACGAGATGACCGCACGCCTCGACCATACCCAGGCCTCCCTCCGCCGCAATGTGGTGAAGCGCACCCGCTTCTCCGTACTCTCCAATCTGGTGCTCAACTCAGGCTTTGCCATCGGCTACCTCGTGGCCTTCCTTTGGGCGGCCGTCCGCATGTCGGCCCATACCCTGACCTTCGGCGGCATGACGGCCTTCCTGCAGCTGGTCAACAAGATACAGACCCCGGCTCGCAGCCTCAGCAAACTGGTGCCCGCCTTCGTCAGCGTGCTCACGGCCGCCGAGCGACTCATGGAACTGGAGGAACTGCCGCTCGAGCAGCAGGGCGACAACCAGCGCATGGACTCCCCCTGCGGACTGCGCCTGCACCATGTCGCCTATACCTACACGGGAGGCGCACGGCGCGTGATCGACAACCTGTCGTTCGACTTCGCCCCCGGATCCTCCACTGCCGTGCTTGGCGAGACGGGCGCCGGCAAGACCACGCTCATCCGTCTGCTGCTGGCCCTGCTGCACCCCGAAGAGGGGCGCATCAGCATCTACGACGCCCACAGCTCGCACGCCATATCGCCCCTCACCCGCTGCAACTTCGTCTATGTGCCGCAAGGCAATACGCTCATGAGCGGCACCATACGCGACAATCTGCGTCTGGGCAAGACCGACGCCAGCGAAGCGGAAATGCTAGACGCCCTCCACCGCAGCTGCGCCGACTTCGTGTCAGAACTCGATATGGGGCTCGACACGGTCTGCTCCGAACAGGGCGGCGGCCTCAGCGAGGGACAGGCCCAGCGCATCGCCATCGCCCGCGCCCTGCTCCGCGACCGGCCCATCCTCCTGCTCGACGAGGCCACCTCTGCGCTCGACGGCGACACGGAGTGCCGCGTGATACGCAATATCATGGCCGACCGATCGAAGACCATCATCTTCATCACCCACCGGCCGGCCGTACTGCAATACTGCGACCGACAGTTGCACCTTGCACGCATAGGGGCGGAGGAAGAGGAAGCGTAGAGTAGACAGGGAGGCAAATAAATAAAATAAAATCAGTCCAATACACCCAGCCCCGTAGGGGCGACATAGTATAGGATAGGGCCTCGGCCCTATCTCAAACGGGTATCTCAAACGTTGCCCCTATAGGGGCAACGGTCAAAACATAACCCTAAAACGTAGGGGCACGCCCCTACGCTATACTATGTCGCCCCTACGGGGCTGGGTGTGCAATAATAGGTTATACTACGGGGCTGGGTGTACAATAACAGGTTATACTACGGGACTAGTTGTCCGCAACAGGTTTCACTTCACGACAACCTTTTTCACACCTCCATCGCTCATTTTCAGCACGTTGACACCGCGTGCAGGTGCGTTACGGCGTGCTCCGTCAAGTCCGTAGACGGCAGTGACGGACGGTTTTTCTCCCGCCGTTTCGGTCTCCACGATACCGGTCTGCTCGTCGCTGATGAAGCAAGGTGCGAAGTGCACATCGCCGTCTACCATCGAGGCCGGCAGGGTGTACGCATTGTCGGTGAAGTCCGATGCGTCGACGCGCACCTCCTTCCACTGCAGGTTCTTGCAGACCATGCTGTCCTTCTCCAGATTGTATCCGTGGCGGACGAGGACGTGGGAGAACTTGTAGCCGGAGGCCGGTGCTACCTTCACCGTCAGTGCTTCGCCGAAGGGAGCGGTCTGGCCGTTCACGGGCGTACCGTCGGACAGAAGGACATCGCCGCCGGCAGCGTCGGCAGCGCAAGAGAGGTTGACCGTAGTACCGTGCACATTGATACGGGTGTCGACGATGACGCCGCCGTTCTCGGTGATCTTGTTGCTCGGGCCGGGATTGCCGCCGGGGTCTACGTTGTCCCAGTCTATCTTGTAGCGCATGCGGTAGATGCCGGGGGCCAGGTCGGCGGGGATGGTGAATGCGGGCGGATTGGCGTCGGGCGAACCGCTCACATAGGTACCCGTACTGGTGTAGTTCTTGAAGAGGGAGTACGACATCAGATCGCCCTGGTCGGTGATGCCGTCGTCGGTGTAGGACACGTCGAAGGTGCCGTCATTGCCCTTGTCGATGTAGGCATAGCCGGCCATCCATACACCGGTGAAGCCGATTTTCGGGGTAACGGTCTCGCCGGGCTGGGCGAGAAAGCAGTTGTCGAGACGGTTGAAGTAGAGCTTCTTCGAGGTCTGCTGGTCGGCCGAGACGGTCTGCGTGCCGTCGCCGCTGACGAGCGAGATGCTTGAGGTGTAGCGGTCGGAGCGTGAGATCGTGGTGCCCTCGTCATAGTTGACGGGATAGAGCACCGTCGACGAGTCGCCGGTCTGGTAGACGCGCACATAGTCGAAGAGCGTCTCATAGTCAAACGAGGTGTCGCAGTTGGCCGCCCACGACCCGTTGCCCACGCTCTGGTTGAGGATGATGTAGAAGGGTTTGTCGAAAGGCCACTGTCCCTTTTCGAGAAGTGTGGAGTCCGATGACTTGGCATAGGAGAAGGCCTTCACGCCGTCGACATACCAGGTGAGGAGCGTCGGTGTCCATTCCAGGGCGATGACATGCCACTCGTCGGAGGCCGCCGATACGCTGCCCGAGTTGGGCTTGGCCAGTCCGAGATCGTAGGTGCAGTGGGTATGCACGGTATGGTAGGTCTTGTTCTCGGTGTCGATCTGCTCCCAGATGTCTATCTCTCCGGCGTTGGGCCATCCGGCCGAGTTGTCTTCGGGCATGAGCCAGAAGGCGGGGAAGTTGCCGCGGTGGGGTGTGGTACGCAGGCGTGCCTCCACGCGTCCGTAGGCGAAGTACATCTTCGATGCGCTCTCCACGGCACCGCTGATCATGTCGACATCGCCCTCGTCGTCGATATCGTTGGCCACGCAGCGCATCACCAGTTTGCCGTCGCGCACAAAGCCCGTGCGTTCCTGTCCCTCGGTGGTCTGCGCCGTGAAGCGCTTCCAGGTAGGACTTTCGCGCGAGCAGCGTGTCCAATAGGTGGCGTCGGGCTGGGTACCGTCGGCCGTATCAAACTCGTCGGCGAAGAGCAGCCGGTAGGTTTCAGTGCCGTTGGCCTCAAAGCGGGCGGTGACCCTCACGTCGCCGTCGACACTGTCGGCCGGTATGGTAAACTCCTCGTCGGCCGCAGCGCCTTCTACCGTATATTCGCTCCACTGCCGCACAGTACCGTCGTACTGCGGTCCGTCGAGCTGCTGGCCGTGGCGCACGGTGAGCGACTTGAGCACGTAGCCGTTGGCAGGAGCGAGCGGGAGTAGGGTGACAGCCTGGCCGTAGTCTACGGTTTCGGGCACACCGCTATAGTCGGCACCCACGACATGACCGCCGATGGCCACAATGTCGAGTGCCACCTTGTCGCCCGTTGTCGCCCGGGGGGAGACCGCCGGCGTACCGGCAGAGGACTGTGCCTGCGCAGACACTGCTGCAGACAGGCAGATGGCGGAGAGGAGGAAGGTAAGTGATTTTTTCATCATCATAGATTTTTTAGGGTGATATTGATATAAGCTTCTATAAATCAGTCCACCATAGGTGGGGGGAAAAACAGAAAAACATCCCGGTACGTACTTCCAGACGGGAGGCGTACCGGGATGTTTCATTGTTCTATCTCAGGTATTGCCTGTACAGACGGAGCACGGGGCTACCGTTACGGTACAAGCACCTTGGTATCGTTGACTACATACACGCCCGGCACGAGGGTCAGCGTGCGGCGGCCCTGCACCTGTCCGCTGAATACCGTGCGGCCCTGCAGGTCGGCTACGGTCACGGTCTGTGCAGTGGCGGCCTGCAGTGTCAGCGCAGCGTGTGCAGTACTGACGGCCAGACCTTTTCCTGCCGTTTCGGTCTCGGTGATTCCGGTGGGAACATCACTGCTGAAGTAAGGCACGAAGCGCAGGTCGCCGTCCACGATAGAGGCCGGTATGGTGTACGCATTGTCGGTGAAGGCCGATGCGTCGACGCGCACCTCCTGCCACTGCAGGTTCTCGTTGATCATGCTGTCCTTCTCGAGATTGTATCCGTGGCGGATGAGGACATGGGAAAACTTGAAGCCGGGAGCCGGTGCCACCTTCACCTTCAGCGCCTCGCCGAAGGGAGCGGTCTGGTCGGTCACGGGCGTACCGTCGGCCAGAAGGATGTCACCGTTGAGTCCGCCGCCGAGCTCGTCGACAGCGCGCGAGAGATTGACCGTAGTGCCGTGCACATTGATACGGGTGTCGACGATGACGCCGCCGTTCTCGGTGATCTTGTTGCTCGGGCCGGGATTGCCGCCGGGGTCTACATTGTCCCAGTCTACCTTGTAGCGCATGCGGTAGATGCCGGGTGCCAGGTCAGCGGGGATGGTGAATGCGGGCGGGTTGGCGTCGGGCGAGCCGCTCACATAGGTACCCGTGCTGGTGTAGTTCTTGAAGAGAGAGTACGACATCAGGTCGCCCTGCTCTGTGATGCCGTCGTCGGTATAGGTCACGTCGAAGTTGCCGTCGTTGCCCTTGTCGATATAGGTGTAGCCGGCCATCCACGAACCGTTGTAGCCGATCTTCGGGGTGACGGTCTCTCCGGGCTTGGCGAGGAAGCAGTTGTCGAGGCACTTGATGTAGAGCTTCTTCGATGTCTGCTGGCCTACCGAGGCGGTCTGTGTGCCGTCGCCGCTGACGAGCGAGATGCTTGAGGTGTAGCGGTCGGAGCGTGAGAGCGTGGTGCTCTCGTCATAGTTGATGGGATAGGGCGTGGCCGAGAAGAAGGGAGTCTTCTGGTCGCTCAGCACGATATTGTCGATATAGGCGGCATAGTCTTCGGTCATGTCGTGGGTGG
This sequence comes from bacterium, assembly GCA_963637655.1. Classification (GTDB taxonomy): domain Bacteria; phylum Bacteroidota; class Bacteroidia; order Bacteroidales; family Bacteroidaceae; genus Prevotella. The sequence continues at coordinate 16,223 of CAVHOL010000044.1, forward strand.
AGTTGCGGTCGACCACCACGAGCAGGTTGCGTATGGTGATGCCGTTGGCGCCCGAGATGGGGAAGACGGCGTCGCTCCAGCGTCCGGCCGACACCTTGCTTGTGGAGGTGCTCCAGAACTGCTCGGTGAGGGGTGACTGCTGCGGACGGTCGTCGCGGTTGCCCAGTCCGATGAGCATGACCGACGTCTCCTTGGGCGTGTAGATCATGACGTGCACGTACTGCTGCGTCTTGGTCAGGGCGAAGGGCTCCTGGAGTCCTACAAGTGCGCCGAAGGTATTGCTGCCGAAGCGCGAGCGCTGCACGCCGAGTATGTACGACGAGGGGTTGGGGGCATAGCCGAGCACGGCATCGGTGCCGTTGAGGTGGTTGGCCACCACGGCGGCGTTGCCATGCAGCACGTTGGTACGGAAGGGCGACTCGGCCCATGTGTCGTAGACGCCTACCGACTGGTAACTGGCTTCTGTCTCAAAGTCGCAGAGCGTCTGGTTGGTCTGTGCCGCTGCGCCGAGCGAGAAGAGCAGTGCGGCGAGACCGATATATGTCTTGTTGTTCATGACTGTACGTGGTATGATGGGTTAGAATACGGAGAGGGTGTGGAGTGTCGGGCAGGACTTGCTGTCGTTGATGGTGATGCGGACGGCCTTGACGGTGTAGCCCGTAGAGTAGCTTGACGAGGTGCTGCCGTTGAGCGGTATGATGCGCTTGTAGCCGACGGTGGTCGTGGCGATGTTTGATGCGCGCTGGGTGAAGTTGGTGCCGTCGGCACTGGTCTCCACGGTGAAGCTCTTGATGCGCTGTCCGAGACGGATGTACTCCATGAGCATGACGTAGTGTACGGTCTGTGCCTCGTCCCAGGTGAGGGTGATGGTGGCCGAGTTGGTGCCGTCGTTGGTGGCCCAGTAGGTATCCTTGTCGCCGTCGGTCATGTTGGTGGCGGCGTAGGTGCGGCTGGCGCCGGCCTCACGGGTCTCAGAGACTGTGATTTTGGCCTTGGGTGCAAGGTCGTTGCCGAGGCGCGTGGAGATCATCGTGCCGAGCTCAGCCATGCGGCTGACGGTGGCTGCAGGCAGTTCGCCGCTCTTGTCCGGGGGCAGGTTGAGGATGAAGGTGGCGTTGCGTCCGACGGTCTCGAGATACATCTTGAAGAGGGTCTCGGCAGACTGTACGCTTTCGGTCGACTTCCAGAACCATCCGCCGGTGGTCGCCTTGGCGTCGCTTTCGCCGGGATGCCACTGCCATCCGTTCTCGTCGCCCGACTCGGCATCGCCCATCGACCAGCAGGTCTCGCCGGCGTAGCCGCTCTCGTTGCCTATCCAGCGTGCTTCGCCGCCCACGCCCCACATGATGCAGTCGGGCAGCAGGTTGTGTATGGAGTCGCGCAGGTTGGGTATGTCGTAGTAGGTCTGTGCGTCGTCGATGGTACGCTTCTCGGTGCCGCTGGCACGTCCGTAGGCACCGGCATGGTCGCCACCGGTGGCACCGTCAAACCACATCTCAAACTGGTTCTTGCCGTACTGTGCCAGTTCGACACACTGGGGCAGGAACACCTTCTTGGCGTAGTTGTCGGTATAGTTGCCGTCGTCGTCGGTCTCGCCCCAGTACTGGTTGCTGAGGTCCCAGGGCGACACGTAGAAGCCGTACTTCATGCCGAGCGAGTCGGCGGCGTGGGCGAAGTCGCGGGGGATGTTGGTAGCCTTGGCGTTGGCCGTGGTGGAGTTTCTCACGCAGTGCTCAGTGGTCTGCGTGGGCCACAGGCAAAAACCGTCGTGGTGCTTCACCACAGCGATACCACCTTTCATTCCGGCCGACTTGGCGGCGGCGAGCCATTGTGCGGGGTTGGGTACTTTGGTAGGTGCGAAGGTCGATTCCGACTCGGTGCCGTCGCCCCACTCTTTTCCGGTATAGGTGTCCATGCCGTAGTGGAAGAAGCCGTAGAATTCGGTTTCGTTCCACTTGAGTTGCCGCTCGCTGGGCACAGGGAATACCGGACGGGGCTGGTTGTCAGGGTCAGTGACGGTTTCCGGCTTCAGTTGGAACTCGCTCTGTGCCTGCATGGCTGCGGGTATGGCTGCCAGACACAGTGCGGAGAGAAAGATGGAAATCTTTTTCATAAATATGGTTTGAGTTATAATATAATGTATCGCAGGGGGGAGAATTGTTCAAAAGGTCGGTTTCCCATTGCGTTTCAGGTATTGTTCTTTCGCAAAGTTAGGGGTTTTTCCCGTGCCGTCCAACATTTTGCGCGCTTTTCTTCCCGAAGACGGCAATATACGCACAATATCCGGGCGCCGGACCACTGACGGGCACGGAAAAGGGGCGGGCCACAGGTGCCGTCTCCGGTCTGTGGCCCGCCCCTTGTCAGACAGTGCGGATCAGTCTTCGCCGTCCTTCTTGTCGTCTACCATCTTCGGTCCGCGCACGCGCTCGTCCTTGCGGAGTCCGCTCTTGATTTCGATATTGATGCCGTCGCTCAGTCCTACGGTCACCTTGCGGCGCGTGTAGGTCTTCTTGTCGCCGCTGCCGGAGACGACATAGACGTAGGTGTCGTCGCCCTCAAACGTTATCGCGCTCTCGGGTACGGCGAGCACACCGCGGGCCTGTGCGAGCACCACCTCGGCGTTGGCGCTGTAGCCGCTGCGTATCTGCTTGCCGTGGGCGACATTGACGGCGGCCTTGATCTCAAACTGGTTGGCGCCGTTCTGCTCGGTGGCCTTGGGCGAGATGTACTCCAGGCGGGCCGAGTACTTGAGGTTCTGCAGGGCGCCGATGGTGATCTTCATGTCCATGCCGGGTACGAGGCGTCCCACTTCGGTTTCGTCGATGTTGCCGCGGAAGATGAGGTCCTGCATGTTGGCGACGGTGGCGATGGTGGTACCGTCGTTGAAGGTGTTGGCGAGGATGACCGAGTTGCCCACCTTGACGGGGATGTCGAGGATGAGTCCGGTGATGGTCGAGCGGATGAGGGTCGACGAGGCCGAGGCGTTGGACTTCGACACACCGTCGCGCACCACCTCGAGGGCGTCAGTGGCGGCGGCCACTTCCTCGCGGGCCTGGCGGTAGGCCTGCACGATCTTGTCGTACTCGTCGGCCGAGACGAGTCCCTTGTCGTAGAGCGTCTTCTCGCGCTCATAGTCGGTACGGGCCTGGCGCACGTTGATCTCGGCCAGGCGCACGCGCGACTGTGCCGAACTGAGCTGGCTCATGTCGGGTATGACCTTCACCTTGGCGATGACCTCTCCGGCCGTGACGGGCTGTCCGGCCTCCTTGAGTATCTCTGAGATGATGCCCGATATCTGGGGCTTGACGGCCACCTCGTTGCGCGGCTCTATCTTTCCGGTGACGACGGTGGTCTTGCGGATGTCCATCGTCTTGGGGGTGAACTCGTCGTAGACGACGGGCTGCGGCAGCGACTTGATGTAGAGGAACACGAACGTTCCGATGAACACAAGGGCGATGACGGCCGCGATAACGAACTTGAAGTACTTTTTCATATCATCGTTTTTTCTGTTTTTTCCTGTTTTTCTGTCTTTCCATGCCGGGGACGTCTTTTCATGTCTGCGGCACTGCTTCATTCCTGCGGTGCTTGCACCGGCAGCCGGCAGGTCACTCGTCTCTCATGGCGTCGACCGGCTTCACGGCCATGGCCCTGAGCGAGGGGGCAAGTCCGGCGAGCACGCCGAGCACGGAGAGCAGGGCCACGGCGGTGACGGCTGTCCAGAAGTCGATCTGGAAGCGGGCTGTGACGACGCCGTCGGAGGTGAAGGCCATCTCGAGGCCCTGCAGCACGATCACGGCAAAGAAGATGCCGCTCATGCCGGCCACGGCCGTGAGCAGGATGCTCTCCTGTATGACCTGCGAGAGTATCATGCGGGGCGTGGCACCGATGGCACGCCGTATGCCGATCTCGACGGTGCGCTCGCGCACGGTGACCATCATGATGTTTGACACGCCGATGGCGCCGGCCAGCAGGGTGCCGATGCCCACGAGCCAGATGAGGATATTGACGCCGCGGAAGAGGCTGTCGACCATGCCGAACATCTTCTCGGTGTTGAACACCATGATGCCCTTCTCGTCGGTCGGATCGATGTCGTGGGCCTTGGCGATGACGCTGCGCATGCGGTCGGTGACGGAACTCATCGTCACGCCTGGCCGTCCGGTGACGAAGGCCAGGTCGATGGTGTTGCCGCCGTTGTACACTTGCTGCATGACGGTGATGGGCATGGTGACCGACTCCTCGTTGGAACCGCCGATGTTCATGTGTCCCGAGGTGTAGTCTACGCCCACCACAGTATAGTATATGGAGTCGACGCGTATGATCTGCCCGCAGGGGTTTTCGGTATTGGGGAAGAGCGTCTTGTATATCTTCTTGCCGATGACGCACACCTTGCGGTTCAGCTGCATGTCCATCTCGTTGATGTAGCGTCCGTAGCGCAGCCGGGGGGCCATCACGCGCTCCATGTCGGGCCGCACGCCCTTGACGGAGCAGGTGAGCTTCTTCTCGTCCTTGACGGCACTGCGGCCCCACTGTGCGATGACGGGCGTCACCACGTCGAGCTCGGGCACTTGGGCCTTGAGTCGGGCGATGTCGGTGTAGGTCATGTCCCACGAGCGTCCTTTGCGGAAACCGTGGTAGGGCTTGGTGGTGCTCTGCGCCCAGATGGCGGCCGAGTTGGTGGCGAAACCGTCGAGGTCGCGGTTGAGCAGATCCTTGAGACCGTCGCCGCCGCCGGCGAGCAGCACGAGCATGAAGACGCCCCAGAACACGCCGAAGCCCGTAAGAAACGTGCGCGACTTGTTGCGTGAGAGGGTGTCGAGGATTTCCCGCAGGCGGTCTATGTCGAATTTCATCATTTTTTCTCTTTTTTCTTCTTGTGCCGTGACGACGCCTACTCGGCCCTGAGCGCCTCTATGGGGCGCACGCGGGCGGCTTTGCGGGCGGGCATGAGTCCGGCTACGGTGCCGGCGACGATCATGAGGAGCGTGGCCTGCACGCAGACGCCGATGCCGACGGTGGGATTTTCGAATACGGGTATGGTGAAGAGGCCCGTGTCTACCTTGGTGTGTCCGATGGTGGAGTCCATATAGAGGTTGGCGGCGATGCCGAGCACCATGCCGACATATCCGAAGAAGGTGGTGATGAGGACGCTCTCGACGATGATGAGCCGCAGTATCGACCACGGCTTGGCGCCGATGGCCTTGCGTATGCCGAACTCGCGGGTGCGCTCCTTGACGGTGATGAGCATGATGTTCGACACGCCCACGATGCCCGAGATGAGGGTGAGGATGCCAATCACCCAGAGTGCCTTGCGCAGTATGCCGGTGGCGGAGTCCATCTGCAGGGCGTCGGTAAAGCGGTTGTCTATCCAGATGGCGTTCTCGTCGTCGGGGGCGGCGCGGTGCTGGCGGTTGATGCGGGCGCGGTAGTCGCGCTCGAAGGCGTCGTTGGCGGCCTCGGTGTCGAGGTTGCGGAAGGAGAAGACGATATTGCCCGTATCGTCGCCGCTGCCGTAGATGGAGCGGAAGGTGGAGAAGGGTATGAAGAGGTCGTCGCTGCCGTTGTCCTCGCTCTGGTAGATGCCCACCACGCGGAAGGCGAGGTTGCCTATCTTGATGTCGCGGCCGTAGAGGGAGAGCGGCTGGCGGGGCAGGAGCTGGCGGGCGAGGGCGGTGGGTATGACAGCACTCTTGCAGCAGTCGTCGATGTCGCGGCGGTCGATGAAGCGTCCGCACACCATGGTGCGCTTGTTGATGTCGATGTCGTTGGGGTAGACGCCCGACACGTTGACGCCCGTGGCATACTCGCTGCCGTTGACGACGGTCTGGCCCGAATTGTCGAGCTCGGCTCCGACGGTCTCCACGTTGGCCGGAAATCCGGTCTCGGTGATGCTGCGGTCCTTGTCGTTGAGGGTGATCTCGCGGTCCTTGCCCAGTCCGTCGTGGGCTACAGAGGTCACCCCGGCGTAGATGACCATAGACCGGGTGAGGTAGCGGTTCTGGTTGCTCATCGTGGCATGTATGAGTCCGTTGCCTGCCCCGAGCAGCACGATGAGGATGAAGATGCCCCACGCCACGGAGAAGCCCGTGAGGGCGGTGCGCAGTTTGTTGCGCCGCATGGTGGCCCATATTTCGGTGATGATGTCGTGCATGGCGTATGGTTTCGGGTGGGTACGTTATTTCATAAGGCCTCCGCTGCCGAAGGGCGATGCGTTGTGGTCGGTGTTCTCTTCTATGCGTCCGATGATTCCGTCCTTGATGTGTACGATCTTGTTGGTCTCGTTGGCCACGCCGCTCTCGTGGGTGACGACGACGGTGGTGACGCCTTCCTCGGCATTGAGCTGCTTGAGCAGGGCCATCACCTCGACGCTGGTGCGGGAGTCGAGGGCGCCCGTCGGCTCGTCGGCCAGGATGATGCGGGGCTTGGTGATGAGGGCGCGGGCGATGGCCACGCGCTGCTTCTGTCCGCCCGACATCTCGTTGGGATAGTGTCCGGCCCACTGGGCCAGTCCGAGACGGTCGAGATAGTCCATGGCCATGCGGTGGCGCTGCCGGCGGCTCACTCCCTGGTAGAAGAGGGGCAGCTCGACGTTCTCTACGGCGGTCTTGAAGGAGATGAGGTTGAACGACTGGAAGATGAACCCGATCATGCGGTTGCGGTACTCGGCGGCACGGCTTTCGGAGAGGTCCTTGATGAGGGTTCCGCCGAGCACGTACTCGCCCGAATCGTAGTTGTCGAGTATGCCGAGAATGTTGAGCAGGGTGGACTTGCCCGAACCCGACGCGCCCATGATCGAGACAAACTCGCCCTCGCCGATGTCGAGGTTGATGCCCTTGAGCACGTGCAGCGGCTGCGCGCCCTGGTAGGTCTTGTTGATATCCTTGAGATGTATCATTGTATACGTTTGACGGCAAAGGTAGAACAAAAGTTGCAGACTGCCGCTTCTTTTACACATGAAATATCCATGTCATATGAGATACAATTCATGCTCCGGACTCGGTTTTTGGGACGCAAAACCCTGAAAGGCACGGTTTTGGCATCCATCACTGTACACCCTACCCTACGGGGCATACCGCACAAAAAACGGTACATATCCCAGCCCTGCAGGGGCGTAACGGTCCCAGCCCAGGGTAAGGACGGCGCGAAGC
>CAVHOL010000045.1:0-22592 GCA_963637655.1 bacterium
GTGAAAATTCGTTGGATTACTTCCCTTTGGTCAGTGGGCCTTCGGCAAATCTCGTGGTTCAGAAAAACTACGGAGTTAGTGGTTCATCCACAAATTTTACGAATCTCTTCCGATAGCGGTTGAATTATGCGCCCCCTATAGGGGCAATTTTGTTGGCGCATACAAAAAACGTAGGGCCGAGGCCCTACGCTATACTATGCCGCCCCTACGGGGCTTGTGTACAAAAACAGCATTCCGACCACCGGGCCGCACAGCCCACAAAAAAACCGGGGCGCAGGCATCTCGTGTGCCGCGTCCCGGTCGTTTTTTCTTTTACTCGGTTACTTGCGTACCGTCCGGATGGCCTGCCGCCTGCGGTACGCCGACGTGCTATTTCACCTCAATGGCGTGCACGTTCTTCTTGTCGTCCTTGGCCTGCTTGGGCAGATGTACGGTGAGAACGCCGTTCTCCACGTTGGCCGCAATCTTCTCGCGGTCTACATCGTCAGGCAGAGCGTAGGTCTGCTCGTAGTTGCTGTAGGAGAACTCGCGGCGCAGATAGTGGCTGTGCTTGTCCTCGCCCTTGTGCTCCATCTTGTTCTCGATGGCTACCGTGAGGTTGCCTTCATTGTCGACACCCAAGCGTACCCATTCTTTCTTCAGACCGGGCACGGCCACCTCCATGGTGTAGTCCTCAGCCGTCTCCTTGACGTTGACTGCGGGTGCCGTAGCGTTGAGCCGCGTCACAAGGTCGGTGTCGAAGAAATTGTCGTCAAACCAATTGGTCAACCAATTCGATCCATTGTTTCTACGTGCTAACAACATAATATTTACCTCCTGATTTTCTTTTCGCTTCGTCCTCCCTTCGGCCGTGGCCTCTGTCGGGACTCTCGCGTTGCGTTGTTCTTTGTTTGTCTTTTCTTTGTTTCTGCCGTCGCCCTTGAGGCTTCGGCTTTCACCCTATATCCAGCAACAGATGTGCCACCGGCACACGCTCTGCAACATCGTCAGAACGGGCGGACGCAGTGTCATGAAAAGCCAAAAAAATTAAGTTTTGCTGACAAGCGTGTCACTGTCTCCGGGCACAAGCCATGCAAGCCAGACGCTGCAACCGCAGAACAGGGCATCACGCTTGGCCGCGCCGCAAAAACCTGCGGATCAGGAAGGTAAGGAAATAGGGGAACGTGTAGAGATACTACTTCATCACAAAATTCCGGGGATTTTCCGGCGAAAAATCACAAAGTTTCCGTTTTTCTCGCTACTTTTGCTGCATCTGCAGACAAACAAACAATGCGTTTAGAACACGCCCAAAATACAAGATACCATGATCAGAACAGCCACACAGGAAGACATCGCCACCGTCATGAGCATCATCGGAGAAGCCCGACAGACAATGGCCGAAAACGGCAACGCCACTCAATGGCCGGAAGGATACCCTTCGGCAGCCACCATCAGCGAGGACATACGCACCGGTACGGGCTACCTCATCGTCGAGAACGGGGCAGCCACGGCCTACTTCGCCTTCAAGCCCTCGCCCGACCCTACCTACAATACCATCTACGACGGTACATGGACCGACGCCGACAGTCCCTACTTCGTCATCCACCGCATAGCCGCCCGGCGAAGCGCACACGGCGTGATGGCCAAAGTGCTCGGCTACTGCTTCTCCCGGACCGGCAACATCCGTATCGACACCCACCGCGACAACACCATCATGCAGCACCTGCTGCGGAAAAACGGCTTTTCCTACTGCGGCACCATCCGCCTGGCCAACGGCGAAGAAAGAATGGCGTTTCAGAAAGTGACGGATCTGAAGCCCGAATAAACCGCTCCGATACACAACGATATAAAAACCATACTTTTTTGCAAATATTTTACTTTTTTTTTGCACCGCTATTTTTTTTCCTATATATTTGCAACCGCATGAAAGACGAAGGCGCAGAAAGACGCCTTGACACTACTTCCTGACAATACCCCGCAGAAAGACAATTATATACTACATTACAACAATTTATTTACCTAAAACACAGGAATTTATGGAAAAACAAGCAAGACCGTTGCTTCCCGTATGGACGAAGCATATGGTGATTCCATTTGCCGTCGGTATGTTGCTGTGCTCGACATCAGCCTCAGCAGCAGACGAACTGGCACGCTCTGTCTACACCGTGACCCAAACACAAAACGGCACTACCGTAACAGGACGCGTCGTCGACGCATCGGGCGAACCGCTCATCGGTGTGACCGTAGCAGAAAAGGCCAACAAGAAAAACGCCGCCGTGACTGACATCGACGGAAAATACACGCTCAAAATACCAGCAGGAGCACACATCACCTTCTCATACGTAGGCTACAAGACAGAGGAAGTGGCCGTAGGCGGCCGCAAGACTGTCGACGTGACACTCTCTGAAGACGCCGAGATGCTCAACGACGTCGTTGTCATCGGTTACGGTACGGTGAAGAAGGCCGACCTCGCAGGTTCGGTGGCCGTGATGGACAGCAAGTCATTCAAGGACCAGCCCGTAGCCCGCGTCGAGGATGCACTCAACGGACGTATGTCGGGTGTACAGGTGATGTCGAGCGGCGTGCCCGGCGGATCAATGAAGATACGTGTACGCGGTACCAGTTCGGTCAACAAGTCGAACGACCCGCTCTACGTCGTTGACGGTATCGTGCGCGAGACCGGACTCGAAGGCATCAACCCCGAAGACATCCAGAGCATACAGGTACTCAAGGACGCCTCGTCGACCGCCATCTACGGATCGCGCGGTGCCAACGGTGTCGTAATGGTACAGACCAAGACCGGCCGCACCGGAGCCACACAGGTAGTGTTTGACGGTTCGGTCGGCATCAGCAACGCCTACCATATCCCCGAAGTGATGAGCACCAAGGAGTATGCCGAAGCCCTCGTCAAGTACAAGGGAGTCGACAAAGACGCCATGGCCGGCTACATCAACGGTACCAAACCCGGCATCGACTGGATGGACACCATTCTCCAGACCGGCGTGACCCAGAACTACAAGGTAGCCGTATCCAAGGGCGGCAAGGACACACAGATCTACTTCTCGGCCAACTACATGGACCAGAAGGGTGTCATCGTCGACACCAAGTCGAAGCGCTACGCAGTGAAGGCCAACCTGCACTCCAAGCTCTTCAACTGGCTTGAGCTCACAGCCGACGTCAACCTCGCACAGACCAAGGGCAGCGGCGCAGGCTTCAACCAGAGCCAGTCAAACCCCATCTGGATCGGACTCAACTATTCGCCCACCATGGAGATGCTCGACGAAAACGGCAACTACAACTCCGACACGAACAACAATATCCAGAAGAACCCCTACGGTATGCTCCACGCCAACGTGAACGACCGTCAGCGCACCATGGCTACAGGTCATGTCGACCTGAAGTTCAACATCGCCGACGGACTGACCTTCACCACCACCAACGGCGTAGACTACAATGACTACAAGTGGTACTACTTCTCCACGACCAAAGTATACCCCACCAACGGCATGGGCAACAACGACGCTGCCGTGATGAACCTGCAGACCACCAACAACCTGACCTACACCAACACGTGGGGCGACCACTCGCTCACCGCTACCGGCGTATGGGAGGCCACCTCACACGAGGTACGCAACATGGGTATCTCTGGCAAGAACCTCTCCAACGAGCAGGTAGGCTACTGGAACGTATCCAACGCCAAGACCCGCGATGCCAGCAACAGCTACAGCAAGTGGACCATGCTCTCCGGCGTTGCCCGCGTGATGTACAACTACGCTGACCGCTACATGCTCACCGGTACGCTGCGTGCAGACGGTTCCAGCCGCTTCACCAACAAGAAGTGGGGCTACTTCCCGTCAATCGCTGCCGCATGGACCGTATCCAACGAGAAATTCTGGGAACCGCTCCAGGACACCTTCGACTACTTCAAGATCCGCGCAAGCTACGGTATCATCGGTAACCAGGACATCACTCCCTACTCCACCCTCGGAACCATCGGCTCTGTATCGTTCAACTACGGTACCGGAACAACCTATACCGGCTACTGGGCCAACGGCCTTGCCACTCCCGACCTCACCTGGGAAAAGGTACACCAGTTTGACCTCGGCTTCGACCTCGGCTTCTTCCACAACCGCCTCAGCCTCGGCGTAGACCTCTTCTGGAAAAAGACCAAGGACGCCCTCCTCACCCAGTCCGCTCCCCAGTACCTCGGCGGTACCTCCTATTGGGTGAACGCCGGTGAAGTGAGCAACAAGGGTATCGACGTATCGCTCACCGCACAGATACTGCAGAGCGCCGACCTCCAGTGGACCTCCACGCTCAATGTAAGTTACCTCAAGAACGAGGTGACCAAGCTCACCACCCAGACCCCGATGCTCTACGGTTCTTCTCCCTCGCCCGGATCTGTTGACCCCTGTACCATCATCAAGGAAGGCGAAGCCATCGGTACCTTCTACGGCTACAAGTGGGCAGGCGTCGCCAAGAACGAGCAGGGCGACTACGTCGACATGTACTACGCAGCCGACGGTACAAAGACCGCCAACCCCAACGCCGACACCGACCGTCAGATACTCGGACGCTCCAACCCCGACGTGACACTCGGATGGAACAACACCATCAACTACAAGAACTGGGAATTCAACGCATTCTTCAACGCCGCCTTCGGTGCCAAGCGCCTCAACCTCGTGCGCTACGCCATGAACGCCACACCCGGTGCCTCCGATTTCGTGACCGACAAGGACTACTTTGCCAACGTCGGCATCACCATGCCTACCTTAGGATCTGAAAGCAAGACCTACGCCAACTGCGACAAGTGGCTTGAAAATGCCGACTACTTCCGTTGCGAAAACATCAGCGTAGCCTACACCTTCCCGCGCAGCCAGACCAAGTTTGCCGACATCCGTCTCGCTCTCTCCGCACAGAACCTCTTCACCATCACAGGTTACAAGGGCATCGACCCCGCCGGCTCTGCCTTCAGCGACAACAATGTCGACCGCGACAACGGTCTCGATATGGGTGCATACCCCAACCCGCGCACCTTCACGCTCGGCGTCCGCCTGACGTTCTGACCCAATACCTTTCGCAATCAAAACAATTTAATCAGCAATCACTATGAAAACAAAAATATTCATGGGTTGTCTCATGGCCGCATCGCTATTCACCATGACATCGTGCAGCGATTTCCTCACCGAAGACCCGAAGGGACAACTCACACCGGACAACTTCCCGGCCAATAAGGACGACCTCACCAACAGTGTCCACACACTGTATGAGAAGATGAACCAGACCCAGAGCTGGACCAACCCCATGTACCCGCAGTGGCAGGGCGACGACATGACAGCCAATCCCGCTTCCAACAAGCAGGCCGTAGCCGCCCTCGACGGCTTCAGCGCCAACGGCGACAACAAGGGTGTGACCGGCGCATGGGACCAGCACTACGCTGCCATCAAGGCCGCCAACCTGCTCATCGCTACGGCCAAGAACGCCAAAAGCACAAAGTCTGGCGTCACCGACGCCGATGTGGCCCTCGCCGAGGCACAGGCCCACTACTGGCGCGCCTACTGCTACTTCTATCTGGTACGCATCTTCGGTCCGCTGCCCCTCATCACCACAACCGAAGTCAGTCTCTACGACGTGCAGCTCTCCAGCGTAGAAGACGTATACAACCTCATCGTAGAAGACCTGAAGACCGCCGAGAAGTCGCTCCCGATAGAATATGACGCATCGCCCCAACACCACGACGGCATCGATTCTTGGGTGACCAAGCAGGCTTGCCAGGCTACCATGACCGCCGTATACATGGCCATGGCCGGATACCCGCTCAACAAGGGCGCCGAGTACTACAAGCTCGCCGCTGACAAAGCCAAGGAAGTCATCGACAACAACTCTACCTACGGCTTCTATGTCGACAACGACTGGTCGCACGTATACTCCATGGGCCACAACTACAACAAGGAGACCATCCTCGGCATTGACAACAGTCCGCTCGTCAACTGGGACCACGACTCCGAGCTCACCTCCTGCTGCCGCTTCGAAGGTCTCGGCGATGGCGGATGGGGCGACGCCTGGGGAGAGATCGCTTTCTGGAAGCGCTATCCCGAAGGCCCCCGCAAGAACGTAGTCTACGCTCCGAAGGTTACCTTCCAAGAAGGCTACACCATCACCAAGGTGGTAGACTGGTGGGCACTCGATGACAACGGCAACAAGATTGTCGCTGCCTACCACCCGATGTTTGCCACCTACAGCCGCAACGCTGATGCCAACGGCAAGGAAATCATGGAGCCCTACGACTACTTGAAGCCCAACTACAAGGGTATGACCAACGGCCACCGCCACCGCCTGATACGCTACTCCGAACTCCTCCTGTGGTATGCCGAGAGCGCCGCACGCTCCGGAGGCGACCTCAACAAGGCCAAAGAGTATCTCCGCCTCATCCGCAAGCGCGCCGTCACCGACTACGAGAACGTGACGCTCTCCAGCGGTGCAACCGTCAGAATCGCCGACATGACCGCCGACCAGCTGGCTGAAGCCTGCTACATCGAGCACGGATGGGAAGTAGCCGGATACTGGACCGCTATGGTGACAAGACGCGCCGACGAGTTCCGTATGAACGAGCTCAAGAAGAACTTCGACTACCGCGTCGCCAACAAGGAGATCGAGGTGGCCAACGTCAACGGCAAGTCCTACAAGGCCAAGGAAAGCGTGACCGTAACCAAGTCTACCTGGGACGGCGACAACTCCATCTATTGCCCGTATCCTACACTTGAGGCCGAGAAGAACCCCAACCTCCACAGATAACGTCAACTCTCTGCGCTGACAACGGCGCAGCACAAGAAATCCGCAACGCCTGCCTAAGGCTTTGCGGATTTTTGTGTCTGTACGAGAAAGGGTAAAAGACACTGCACCCACTATTTTTTTGTGCGCCGCCGCATCCTTTTTCCTTTCCTGTAATGTCATTGTACATGAAAAATAGTATTTTTGCAAGAAAGGCCCGAAACAACTATTTTCCGACACGACAATGATCACCAACGGACAGATACAGCTCTATCCCTTCCTCCGCCTTGCCCTCTTTCTCATTCTCGGCATCGCCCTTGGAGACACCTGTCTGGGCACGGTATCGCCCAGAGTATGGGGAACGGCGTGCGTAGCGGTACTGGTGGCCTCGCTCGCCCTTTTCCGCCATCCGGTGGCACAGACCACAGCCCTGTTTGTCGCCATCGCCCTGCTTGGAGGATTTCGCGTGTCGGTACACCGCCATCTCAACGAGCGGCCGCTTCCGCCCGGCTACGTCACCTACGAGGCACTGCTGACCGACCGTCCTACCGTGAGGGGAAAGGTGCTGCGGTGCGACCTGCGCATACTCCGCGGTCCTGGCGCAGGACGGCGGGTGAAAGCGTCCATCCTGTGCGACACCGCCACACACCGCTACGCCACACTGCATGCCGGCGAGGGCATCAGGGTCTGCTCACGGCTGGAGAAGCCCCGGCCTTTTGCGACATCCTCACGCAACTTCGACTACTGCCAGTGGCTCCGCATACGCGGCTTCACGGCGCAGACCTTCATCTACTACAAAGACTGGGAAAAGACAAGCCTTTCCGCCCACGACATACCGTGGAAGGAAAGGCTACAGCTGCGGCTCGCCAAATGGCGGAGCACGCTGACCCGACAATTCAGGCAGTACGGCGGTGACGACGGGGCCTATGCCGTCATAGCGGCGATGACGCTCGGCGACAAGTCGGCCCTGAGCAAGGACATCCGCGAGACCTATGCCGTCACCGGAGCAGCCCACGTGCTGGCCCTCTCCGGACTGCACCTCGGCATCATCTACTTCATCCTGTCCTTTCTCTTTCTGCGCGGAAGACGGCGCCTGGTGGGACAGGCCATCACCCTCGCCGCCATCTGGGGATATGCGCTGCTCGTCGGCATGGGCCCGAGCATCGTGCGCGCCGCCACCATGATGACACTCTACGCGCTGGTCACCCTGCTCAACAGAAAACGTTTCTCGCTCAACACTCTCTCCTTTGCCGCATTTGTCATGCTGATGGTGCATCCGCTCGTACTGTGGGACACGGGATTCCAGCTCTCGTTCATGGCCGTTCTGGGCATCGTACTGTTCTACCGTCCGCTGCACGGTATACTGTGCCGGGGATGCGTACGCCGGTGGAAAATCACGTCATGGGTAGCCTCGCTCGTCGCTGTATCGCTTGCGGCACAGGTGATGACGGCCCCGATAGTGGTCTGGTCGTTCGGCCGCTTCTCCACCTATTTTCTCGTCACCAACCTCGTGGCAGTGCCCCTGGCCACCGTCATCATCTATATGGCACTGGCCGTACTGGCGCTTGCCGTATGGCCGGCAGCCCAGCTATGGGCCGTAAAAGCGCTCTTCGCCGTGACCGGACTGCTCAACGGACTGCTGGGCTGCATCTCACGATGGCCGGGAGCGAGCATTGAGGGCATACACATCAACCGTGCGCAGACGTTCCTGCTCTACGTGCTGCTGGCCTGCTTCTGCATACTGGCCAGATACGCGGCCAAGATGTACCGCTCGGCCCACGGGCCGGACATGCCGGAACCGCGTCGGCGGCATCAGCAGACGGTCTCGAAATAGTGCTCGAGCTCACGCTCGCAGTTGCCCTCCACGTTGGCCATGTCCTTGATGACGCAGCCATGCTCCAGCAGGACGACGCGTGTAGAGATGTCCACCGTATGCTGCAGGTTGTGGCTCGAGACAAGCACGGTAGCGCCGGTCTCGCGGTTGTAGTCTACAAGGAGTTTTTTGAGCACGTGCTGGCTGCTGGGGTCAAGGAAGTTGAACGGTTCGTCGAGGATGACCAGCTGCGGACGGTTGACCAGCGCAGCAATGATGCCGACCTTCTGCTTGTTGCCCGCCGAAAGGTCGCGGATGTACTTCTTCTGGCCGAAGATCTCGCCGCCGGCAAAACTCTCAAATGCGGCAAGACGCTCCTTGATGGTATCTGCGGAAAGGCCGCTGATCCTGCCGACAAAGCCGAAATACTCGTCGGGTGTAAGAAAATCGATCAGAAAACCGTCATCGATATACGCCCCGGTCATCCCCTTCCATTCTTCCGACTTGCTGGGGTCGATGGGAGCGAAGGCAGCAGAGGCCTCCGACGTGCCGTAACCCGCCTTGGGGAAGTAGAGCACATGGCCGCCGTCTGCCCTTACAAGATCGAGCAGCAGACGAAAGAGCGTGGTCTTGCCGGCCCCGTTGTTGCCCACAAGACCGAGAATTTCACCGTCCCCCACACGCAGCGAGGGAATATCGACGACCGTGTTCGGTCCGTAACTTTTCTGGAGTTGTTCTATCCGTATTTCCATATCATAGCGGTTTGTACCGGCAAATATAGCAAAAAAGAGAAAAAAAGGACTCCACAAAACATAAAAATGTATGTTTCTGTGGAGTCCCGGAATACCCTGCTTTACGAAGCAGCATCTCATTATCAACCGTCAGAAAAAACTTGTCACAAGTCTGTTCAGACAGTTCCCGTATGAATATTATCGGGCAATGAGTCGATAACAGTCAGAATAATCATTTTTATCATCTTATAATCTTGTTCTTGCGCTGATGAAACTACACTGTTCAAGTGTTTCCGCCAGCCTGTGTTTCGACGTGTATTTTTCAACACGTCTCGCACGGCACCGGCATTGTACAGGTAGTGACAATATATATATGATATCTTGTGTTGGGTGGGGAATTACCCCCCGTTTTTTCATAACGCAAAAGTAAGAAAACCTACCCGAAAAGCCAATGAAAGCGGCGGAAATTTGCAAATTTCAGCATCAAAAGGTTGTCGCAATGCATAAATTTACCATGTTACAACGGATGTAACACGCTCATTGATACACTGTGACAGTTCGCCGGAACAGCCCAGAACAGGGCCCAAAAGAGCGGTATGCACAAAAATGCATCGGCCGTGGTGCGGAATTTCCAAGACCCGCCTGCAGACAAGGAAAAAATTTAGTATATTTGCAAAATACTGCACAAGCGACAGCCAATAACCCAACATAACAATGAACACTGAAAATCTATCCGCCGGGAAAAAGACGATTGTAGGCATACAGTTCCTTTTTGTCGCATTCGGCGCAACCGTACTCGTACCGCTGCTCATCGGCATCGATCCGGCCACAGCCCTCTTCACTGCCGGTCTCGGCACCTTTCTGTTTCACTTCGTCACCAAAGGCAAGGTACCCATCTTCCTCGGCAGTTCGTTTGCCTTCATCGCCCCCATCATCGCCGCCACCAAGCAGTGGGGTCTGCCCGGCACGCTGGCCGGTCTGACCAGCGTCTCGCTCGTGTACTTCATCGTGAGCGCCCTGGTGAGATGGCAAGGCAAGCGTCTGCTCGACCGGCTGTTTCCGCCCATCGTCATCGGACCGGTGATCATACTCATCGGCCTCTCGCTGTCGGGCAGCGCGGTAGACATGGCCAAGACCAACTGGATCCTCGCCTTCGCCTCACTCCTCACCGCCATTGCCGTGCTGACCTTCGCCAAGGGCCTCTTCAGACTGGTGCCCATCATTACAGGCGTCGTGGTGGGCTACATCATCGCCATCTGCATGGGCGAGGTAGACTTTTCGGGCGTCGGCTCGGCCTCATGGATAGCCTTTCCCATACATTTTGACACCATCACCCACTTCTCCTGGGAACCGTTTCTCTACATGATACCCGTAGCCATCGCTCCCGTACTGGAGCATATCGGCGACGTGTATGTCGTGAGCGAAGTGGCACACAAAGACTTCGTCAAGGATCCTGGACTCCACCGCACCATGCTCGGCGACGGTATCGCCTGCCTGACATCGGCATTGCTCGGCGGTCCTCCGGAGACAACCTACTCGGAGGTGACCGGTGCCATGTCGATCACCAAGGTCACCAGCCCTGCCGTGATACGCATAGCGGCCGCCACAGCCATCTGCTTCTCGGTAATAGGCAAGCTCAGCGCCCTGCTCCAGTCCATCCCCCAGGCCGTGCTCGGCGGCATCATGCTGCTGCTCTTCGGCACCATCGCCAGCGTGGGCGTACAGAATCTGATGCACCACAAGGTAGACATGAGCGACACCCGCAACGTGATCATCGCCTCGGTCATGCTCACCATGGGCCTGGGCGGAGCCGTACTGTCGACGGGCGATTTTGCCATCTCAGGCATCGGTCTCGCCGCCGTTGTCGGTGTGGTGCTCAACCTTGTCCTGCCCAAGACCAAAACGGCAGATGCAGAAGCCACGATAAACGCCGAAGATACTGAAGGCGTGTTCTAAAAATTCCACGCATTATCAAATTCTATTTTGACGGGTATACTCTTTGTGTCTTTTTGTTTTTATCCGGCATCTTTTTCGTCCTTCTTCAGTCGCATAGCCCGCTATGCTCCTTCAGAAAGACAGAAAAATCTGCTCGGCTAAAAATCAAAAATCCATCAAAGGTAATTTTTAGAACCCACCTGAAAAATAACCGACAAGTTCCATTCCCATCATGTTCCTACACTACCGACAGCCACTGCGTACCGTCCTCTCCCTCATCCTGCTTTTCCTGCCCACCCTGCTGCTGGCCGACGACTACGAGACCATCCTACAGCGCATCAGAAACGAGTACAAGCAGGAAAATCCCGATATCGAGAGCATACTGCGCGTCTACGACAACACGAAAGGCTGCTTCACCGACCTCGACTACACACGGACCGACAAGACCAACTGGCCGCCGTACACCCACGTCAACCGCATCAGAAAGATGGCCTTCGCCTATACCAACTCCGCCAACAAGCACTACGGCAGCGACGCCCTCTACAACAAGATCGTGAAAGCGCTGCGCTACTGGCAAGGCCAGAAGACGGTCTGCGACAACTGGTGGTACAACAAGGTAGGCGTGCCCAAAGACCTCGGTCTCGCCCTCGTACAGCTACGGGCCGGGAAGAAGAAGATTCCGGCCAAGCTCGAGAGTGCGCTGCTGCAATACATACGCAACAAAACCGGTGACCCCAAGGACTACGATGCAGCCGGACGTGTCGACTACGTCATCATCTGGATCTACCGGACATGCCTTCAAAGAAACAAGACCGACCTTGCCTATGCCCTCGGGAAGTATACCGAGACGCTGACCTACACCACCAGCGACGGCTGCCAGTACGACGGCAGTTACTTCCACCACGGCAAGCAGCTCTACACCGGGTCTTACGGCAGCGACTTCTTTGATGCCAGCACGCAGATTGCCAGTTACATACAAGGCACACAGTTTGCCCTAAGCAAGGAGAAGACCGAATTTCTCAGCACCACGCTACGCGACATCTTCTACTCCTCCGTACGCGGAGGATACATCAGCAGCACGCTTTCGGGACGGGCCATCAGCCGTCCCAATGCGCTCAGCATGAAGGAAGAGAAGGTGTACGCCGAGCGCATGATCGCCATCGATCCGGCCCACGCCGACGAGTACCGCACCATCTGCCGCCGCATCGAAGGCAAAGCGCAGCCGTCTGAAGGCATTAGCGCATCGCACACCCACTACTTCATAGGCGACTACACACGGCACGTGCGTTCCAACTACTTTTTCGACGTGCGCATGGAGTCGACACGGACGAGCCGCGTGGAGTACGGCAACGAGGAGAACCTCAAGGGCTATTTCCTGTCCAACGGCTGCACCAATCTGCTGAAACGGGGCGACGAATATTACAACATCTTCCCCACATGGAACTGGGCACGCATACCCGGCACGACCACACCGCAGACGAAGGACATCCCCCTGGGCAAGAACGAGTGGACGCTGTCCGGCACTTCGACCTTTGCCGGCGGCGTGTCAGACAGTCTCTACGGCGCCACCGCCTATGCCTACAGCGACCAGTACGCCGACATCGACACCAAGGCCCACAAGGCGTGGTTTTTCTTCGACGACGAGATTGTATGCCTCGGGGCCGGCATCACGTCCTCCTCGGGCTGCGAGGTGATGACCACCGCCAACCAGTGCCTCGCCAACGGTACGAGGACAGTGGCCTACCGGATGCGCAACAACAAGAAGCAATACCAGATGCAGAAGGGCGGCAAGGGACTGCACGGACAGACCGGCGTGCAATGGGTGACCTACGACGGCGTGGGCTACGTCTTCCCGCAGGGCGGAAAGGTAGAGATGACCTGCCAGAAGGCGCAGGGCGCATGGTACGACATCAACCATGTCTACAGCAAAGACGTCAAGAGCAATGATATCTTCACCCTGGCCCTCACCCACGGCCGCAACCCCAGCGGCGCGACGTATGCCTTCTATATCGTGCCCGATGCGAAAAGCGGGACACAGCTCGACCAGTACCTGTCGGGCAAGCACATCACCATTCTGCGCAACACTGAAGACCTGCAGGCGGTATACCAGCAGGATCTCGGCATCTGGCAGGCGGTATTCTACAAGAAGGGCACCTATGCTGACCGCAACATCAGCATCACCGTCGACAAGCCCTGCATCGTCATGCTGAGAAAGACGGCAGACGGACACGCCACCTTCCATATCGCCGACCCCGCGCAGGCGCAGCAGCCCATCAACGCCACCGTCAGCATGAGCGGCGTGACCGCAGGCGCAAACACCCTGCGCTGCGACTTCACCGGCAAGGGCATCTACGCCGGAAAGAGCCTGGGCTACACGCTCAGATAGGGAGATATTCCCCGTAGCCGGCGTGACGCAAGGATTTCGGTTTATATTCCAGCCCGTTGACGGCATATCGCAAAAGGTCAGCATATTCCAACCCCGTAAACGGCATACCGCAAGAGATCGGTACATATTCCAGCCCTGCAGACGGCATATCGCAAGAGGTCGGTACAAATTCCAGCCCTGCAGGGGCGTAACGTTCCCAGCCCAGGGTAAGCGGAGCGGCGACAGCCGCGAAGCGTCACCCTGGGTTTCACGCGGTGGGGAGAACAGGTGGCCTGTAAGGTCACCACAAGCCCAACCCGGACAGTGCGGCGCAACGTCATTGTTGGCGCAACATTATAGGTGAAATGGTGCTTGTTGTGCTGACCTTACAGGCCAGCCTTCCGTGGTACCGATTTTTACCCAGGGTGGCGTCCATCGCTTAGCGCCGTCCTTACCCTGGGCTGCGAACGTCACGCCCCTGCAGGGCTGGAATATGCAATGCCCCTATGCATTTCCTCTAACATTGCCATGCAAAATCGGGGACTTCTTCATCCTGCAATTTGACCTATAGAAACAAACGTGGGGTAAATCATCCTGCAATTTGGCCTATACGTCTGAAATTATTGGTGTCCGGTAAAAACATCGCAAACAACAAGTCCCGTAGGGACGATATAATATAGCGTAGGGGCTCGCCCCTACGTTTCATTATCGCACACAACGTGCCCCTGTAGGGGGGCGCATAATTAAATTGAGGATGAATTATGCGCCCCCTACAGGGGCATTGTTATAACACAACCGTAAGACGTAGGGCCGAGGCCCTACGCTATACTATGCCGCCCCTACGGGGCTGAGCGAACAATGAAATGAAATACATTTCCCTACGGGGCTTGGTGTGAAATGATTATAGCCGAAAAAGGCTGCACCGGAACAATATATTCCAGTGCAGCCTTTCTTTATGGTCTGGTGGCGGTTTCAGACACCGATTTTATGGTCGGACGCCATTTTCAGCCTCAACTTTATGGTCTGATGCTGATTTCCGGCACCACCCTTATAGTCGGCTACGGTGCAAACGGACTTATTTCCGCCGCACCGTAGCGGAGAGTCTTATTGGGCGAGTCCGCGTCCGTGGCAGTTCTTGAACTTCTTGCCGCTTCCGCAGGGACAGGGATCATTGCGGCCGGGCATCTTGTCGGCCACATAGGGTGTGCGGGCCTCCTGGGCGGCAGACTCGCGGGTATCCTGATGGGCGGCGGCAGCCTGGGCGGGATCGTTGAGGTCCACCTTCTGCTCCTCATACTGCTGGGCGTGCTCCTCGGGAGCGGCCTCCTGCACTTCCTGCTCCATCATGGGTATCTGGCCGCGTGTGAGGATGGAGGTGATGCGGTTGTTCATCTCGTTGACCATCGTATCGAAGAGCTTGGCGCTCTCCAGCTTGAAGATGAGCAACGGGTCTTTCTGCTCGTAGGACGCATTCTGCACACTGTGGCGCAGTTCGTCGAGCTGACGCAGGTTCTCCTTCCAGCACTCGTCGATGATGTGGAGCATGATGACGCGCTCAAACTGCTTCACCACGTCCTTGGCCTCCGTGCGGTAGGCCTCCTTGAGGTTGCAGGGTATGTTGTAGACACGCTTGCCGTCGGTGATGGGCACCATGATGCGCTCGTAGAGCGATCCCTGGCGTTCCTCCACATCCTTGATGATGGGCCACGCCACACTCTGTATGCGGTCGGTCTTGCGCTTGAAGGAAGCCATGGCCTCCTGGAAGGCACGCTCCTCGAGATCGGCGCGGTTGCCGCCCATAAGCTGCTCCTCGGTGAAGGGGCACTCCATGGCCAGCACCTTGAGGAAGTCCTCGCGGCATCCGGCATAGTCGTTGGTCTCGATGATGTTGACCACGCGGTCCCAGATGACGTTGGTGATGTCCATGCCGATACGCTCGCCCATGAGGGCGTGGCGGCGCTTCTCGTAGATGACGGTACGCTGCTTGTTCATCACGTCGTCGTACTCGAGCAGGTGCTTGCGGATACCGAAGTTGTTCTCCTCGACCTTCTTCTGTGCGCGCTCGATGCTCTTCGAGATCATCGGGCTCTCGATACGCTCGCCCTCCTTGAAGCCCAGACGGTCCATGACGCTGGCGATACGCTCGGAGGCGAACAGACGCATGAGCTTGTCCTCAAGCGATACGTAGAACACCGAACTTCCCGGGTCGCCCTGACGTCCGGCACGACCGCGCAGCTGGCGGTCTACGCGGCGGCTTTCGTGGCGCTCTGTACCGATGATGGCAAGACCGCCTGCGGCCTTCACCTCGGGCGAGAGCTTGATGTCGGTACCACGGCCGGCCATGTTGGTGGCGATGGTCACGGCACCGAGCAGGCGCTCCTCGGAATGCTTGATGCCCTGCTCGTCGACAAACTCCACGGTACCCATGTTGCTGCGGCCGGCCTCGGCCACAATCTCGGCCTCACGCTGGTGGTACTTGGCGTTGAGCACCTGGTGGGGTATCTTGCGCATCTTGAGCATCTTGGAGAGCAGCTCGGAGATTTCCACCGAGGTGGTACCCACGAGTACGGGGCGTCCGCTGTTGCGCATCTCCACGATCTCTTCGATGACGGCGGCATACTTTTCGCGTGCGGTCTTGTACACGCGGTCCTCCATATCCTTGCGGATGACGGGGCGGTTGGTCGGGATCTCCACCACATCGAGCTTGTAGATGTCCCAGAACTCGCCGGCCTCGGTGCTGGCCGTACCGGTCATACCCGAGAGCTTGTGGTACATACGGAAGTAGTTCTGCAGGGTGATGGTGGCGAAGGTCTGTGTGGCGGCCTCCACCTTGACGTGCTCCTTGGCTTCCACGGCCTGGTGCAGTCCGTCGCTCCAGCGGCGGCCCTCCATGATACGTCCGGTCTGCTCGTCGACGATCTTCACCTCGCCGTCCATGACAACATACTCGTCGTCGCGGTTGAACATGGTGTATGCCTTGAGCAGCTGCTGCAGGGTGTGCACGCGCTCGCTCTGCACGGCGTAGTGGTTGAGCAGCTCGTCCTTCTTGTCGAGACGCTGCTGCTCGTCGAGCCCGGTCTCGTTCTCAAGGGCAGACAGCTGCGAGGTGATGTCGGGCAGCACGAAGAGATCCTTGTCGTTGACCTGCTTGGCCAGCCAGTCGGTACCCTTGTCGGTGAGGTCGCAGCTGTTGAGCTTCTCGTCGACCACAAAGTACAGCGGTTCTACGCACTGCGGCATCTTGCGGTTGTTGTTCTCCATATAGATCTCCTCGGTCTTGAGCATGCCGGCCTTGATGCCTTCCTCGGAGAGATACTTGATGAGGGGCTTGTTCTTCGGCAGGGCCTTGTGCGAGCGGTAGAGGGCGAGGAAACCGTCGTCGAGCAGCTTCTGGTCGTTGTTCTTCTGTCCTTCGGCGATCATCTGCTTGGCCTCGGCCAGATACTGGGTGGCGAGCTTGCGCTGCACGTCGACCAGGCGCTCCACCAGCGGCTGGTACTCCTCAAACATCTGGTCGTCGCCCTTGGCTACCGGACCGGAGATGATGAGCGGGGTACGGGCGTCGTCGATCAGCACGGAGTCGACCTCATCGACGATGGCGTAGTTGTGGGCGCGCTGCACGAGGTCGGCGGGAGAGAGGGCCATGTTGTCGCGCAGGTAGTCGAAACCGAACTCGTTGTTGGTACCGAACGTGATGTCGGCCATGTATGCCTTGCGGCGCTCGGGCGAGTTGGGACGGTGCTTGTCGATACAGTCTACCGAGAGTCCGTTGAACATATAGAGCGGTCCCATCCACTCGGAGTCACGCTTGGCGAGGTAGTCGTTGACAGTCACGACGTGTACGCCGTTGCCGGTCAGGGCATTGAGGAACACGGGGAGGGTAGCCACGAGGGTCTTTCCTTCACCGGTGGCCATCTCGGCGATCTTGCCCTGGTGCAGGGCGATGCCGCCGAACACCTGTACGTCGTAGTGCACCATCTCCCACTTGAGGTCATTGCCACCGGCAGTCCAGTGGTTGTGGTAGATGGCCTTGTCGCCGTCGATGGTGATGAAGTCCTTCTTCGGGTCGGCGGCCAGTTCGCGGTCAAAGTCGGTAGCGGTGACCACCACCTCCTCGTTTTGTGCGAAGCGGCGTGCGGTGTCTCTCACGATGGCGAAAGCCACGGGCATGACCTCGTTGAGGGCCTTCTCGTAGATTTCGAGGGCTTCCTTCTCGAGCTTGTCCACCTCGTTGAAGATAGCCTCACGCTCATCGATCGGGGTCTCTTCGATTTTCGCCTTGAGAGCGGCGATCTTCT
Organism: bacterium; assembly: GCA_963637655.1. Taxonomy (GTDB): domain Bacteria; phylum Bacteroidota; class Bacteroidia; order Bacteroidales; family Bacteroidaceae; genus Prevotella. The sequence goes on from CAVHOL010000045.1 coordinate 17,893, forward strand.
CCTTCTGCTCTTTGGCAGAGCTCTGCACGTAGGCCTGTATCTCTTTGGTACGTGCACGCAGTTCGTCGTTGCTCAACTTCTCGATCTCCGGGTACACCGCCTTGACCTTCTCGACCAGGGGCTGGATGAGCTTCATGTCACGGGATGACTTGTTGCCAAACAATGACTGCAAAAACTTATTAAAATTCATCGTTTATTTTGTTTTTATTTTTGTTCGGATGTGAAAGGGTAAAAATGCTTTTGTGCCGCGGCGCGCTCTCCGATACTGAGAGGCAAAGGGAGAAAAGCCCTTACTGCAGCGGCGCAGAAGAGCAGGCATTGGGGGCCCGTATGCGGATGGCCTTGGCTATGGTCGGCGCTATGCGGTCGACGGTAGCGGGAGTGGAGACGTGCATGGCTTTCACGCCGGCACCGTAGATGACGATGGGGAAAGGCACGAAGGCGGCACGCGATGTATAGTTTTCCTGATTGTCCTCATTGAGCAACTGCCATCCGGGCGACACCTCTATCACGAGGTCGCCGCTGACAGCGGGGTTGTACGGGCTGGCGGCCACGCTGCGCACGCCGGCCGTCTGCACGAGCAGCTCCTTGGAGCGCATGACCACATCGTTGTAGCTGATCCGGCGCTGCTCTATCAGTTTGCGGTTGAGGTAGATCTGGTTGTGGAAACAGGTCTCCACATACTGTCCCTGGCCGTAGATGGCCCCGAGATACATGTTGAGCAGGTTGGCGGTGCGGTTGATGTAGAAGGTGCCGGTGGGGATATGGTAGCGCTTGTAGTCTACCGTCTCGTCCTCGGTATATCCGGTGCTGGTCAGCACGAAGAGCACACGGTCCTGTCCGACCTTCGTCTCTATGTTCTTGACGAGATCGGAGAGCAGGCGGTCGAGCTTGACGTAGAGTATCTCGGCATCGCTCTGGCTGCGCACGGTCTTGTCGACATTGGCCGAGAAGGTCACCGAAAGCAGGTCGGTGATATCGTCCTGTCCCATCGACAGATTGTTGACACAGGCCAGTGACAGGTCGTAGACGGCATCGTTGCCCACGCCGTAGGTGTTGGCACTGTTGTAGGCGCGTATCATGCGCTGTCCGATCTCGGGGTAGTAGGTAGAGGTGGTCCAGCGCTTGTTGCGGTCGCTGATCCAGTAGGCGCCGTCGGCGGCGTGTCCGGCCGACAGTACAGCGGCATCCTTCTCCAGGGCCACGCCGCATACGATGGCAGCGCCGTTGGTAGCCACCTTGAGTTCGTCGCCGATGGTCGAGGTGGCCATCTTCTGCGGCGACACACCGTACTGGCTGTCGTCGGTGCAGAGCACGGGGCGCAGGGTACTGCGGTCGAGCCATTTGGTGGCTACTATATTATTATAATGTGGAGTGGTGCCGGTAGTGATGGAGGCAATGGCCGATGCACGGTCTACCGGAGAGAAGGAGTATTGGGCTGCCTCGTAGACGCAGCCCTGTTCGAGCAGCCGCTTGAATCCGTCGGCGGAATAGAGCGGAGAGAACTGTTCGATATAGTCGGTGCGGAGCTGGTCGATGATGATATTCACCACCAGACGGGGTGCAGGCTTCAGCGTCTGCGCCTGCAGTTCGGTACCTGTCAGCACCGCGAGGACTATGATTGTCGACAGATATCTGTTCATCGGAGTTGCTTGTTTTTATTTGTTGGCGAGCACTGCCATGCCTTGCATATGTACCTTATCAGCAAAGATAGTGCCACAATATCCATACCCTCGGCATAGGTCTGCCAAAATCCGAGCACGAAGTACCCGGCTATGAGTGCGCCGTGCACGTACATCCACCAGTGTATGCGGTGCTGCCGCAGGGCCTTGACCGTGGGATAGAGCATCACCAGCGACAGGGGGCAGAGGAGGAGAATCTGGAAATTGAGGCTGACGGTAGGATGCTCCGAGAAGACCATGGCCAGGAGTATCAGTCCGCACAGTCCGCCGGCGAGCATCAGCAGGGCGTCGAGCACCCAGAAGTTTTTCCGGCGCAGGCACTCGTAGAGCGTGCATCCGGCCACCACGACAAGAAGGAGCACGGCGCACTGCATGGGCGTGAGCGGAAACTCACTCTCGGCCACCTGTGCCGTCGGGGGTATCACCCAGAACGAGCGCGACACCAGGGGGCGGCGCACGCCGTCACTGTCTACGATGACGGCCTTGTCGAAGTCCTTGCGGAGATTGTCGGGCAGAAACTGCTGCTGCACGTTGTCGGTAGGTGCGTCAGCCTTCACGCCCAGGAGCATGTCGTTGCCGAACCGTGCCCAAGGGTGCCCGGCATTGTAGGCGTGCGTCATCTCGCGGTAGGAGGGGCGGGCCATGCCGGCCGTATCGTACACTACCCTGCCCTGCAGATGTCCGACGAGGATGTCGCGGGCACGGGTGGTGCAGTTGTCGTAGAAGTAGTTGTAGCGGTAGACGCGGTTCTCGGGCTGGTAGTTCACGTCGATGGCGCGGCCGATGGCAGCCTTCTCCCCGGCCGTGAGGTTGAGCACCTGCTGGCGCACGCCGCACCCGTAGTGGGAGTACTGGGCGTAGAAGTCGGCGAAAGGCTCGATGTCCATCGTGTAGTCGGTCAGACCGAACACGAACCGCAGTACAAAGAAGGGTTTCGAGAAGGAGAACATGCCGTAGTTCACGGCCATGTCGATGCCGGAGGCCTTGTCCTCATAGCGTATGGCCGTATGGCCGTAGAGACTGTACACGTTCTGGCGCGGCTGACAAGTGAGCAGACTGATCTCCACCGAGTCCATGGACATCTCCACAAATTCGGCAGACCGCTGCGCCCTTGTCCCTAATGCCGTCAGCAGGAACATGAGCAGAACGATACATCGAAAATATCTCTTGAAGCGCTTCATCGTGATAATGGTGCAGATCGGGCGCAGCGAAAAAACCGTTTCGTTTGCCGAGACTCTGCCTATCATATGCAAAGATATTAAAAAAATGACGAACATCTTGTACAGGATAGAAAAAAATGGCAATAACGCATCATTTCAGCGGATTAGCGGTCGTTTCGGGCAGCAATATTTTAGTGGGTGCGGTGTCTCACCGCACCGCACCTACTAAAGTTACCGCACCTGCTAAAATTTCCTTGTTGTGCCACTATACGCAGAAGAACCAACGGCGGGCCGGCATTGCCGGCAACCACCGTTGGTTCTTCCGATATGAGATGCCGGAGAATAGTCTCCGGCGTTGCGGCGGGGAAGATGCTGGGCTTCACCCGCCGTTTTCTCATTCTATACCATCATTCATTCCAAATCGCATTAGATTTGAGCCAAGAGTTGTTATTCTCTTCCATGTCTGACTCGAAGTCACCGTCGTTGCCGTTCGACATGGCATCCGGCACTTGAGATCCCTCTTCTCCAGATACACACAGCGGCTGGACGGACGGCATCTCTATCGTTTCTATAACTGGTTTTATATAGCGTTTCATTTCTTTTTTTAATTATAAAGACCACATTTACTTGAAGATCACTTTCTTGCCGTTATGGATGTAGAGGCCCTTGCCGGGCTTTGCCACCTTCACACCCTGCAAGGTGTAATAGGCGCCGTCGGCCTGGCGGTCGCAGGCAGGCACGTCTTGGATTGCGGTCACTTCGCCCCAAGGATCCACGTCAAACGCGAAGGTGAACTTCGCCGGATTTACCGTATTGTCAAGGGTAACGTCCAATCCATTTTTAACTTCGCCCAGCAACTGGCCATCATAGTCCATATCCTTGTCCGTCAGACGCAGGTAAGCATATCCGGCATTTACCTTGCCGTCCAAGCGGAAGAAGCCTACATAGTCCTCACCCGTCTGGTGCTCCTTGTAATACTTCGTGTTATGGTACAAGTTCAATGCGAAATTGCGATAGTCATAGTGGCACTTGCCGTCTACCAAGTGGTATTTTCCGTTCGGCACCTTCTCGTCGTCAAGGCAGGCCACCAACAGGTTGTTGTACGAATCGGTATAATCGTTCTTATACCACCATCCTTCATTACTTTCGATCTCCAGATACTTGTTTTCGTCACCTGCACCATCGGTGATAACGGTAAACTCCTGTGCAATAGCAGCGTTTGAGCCGTCAAACGGATGGGCAAAGCTGGCATTGTAGATCAGCACCACCGGTTCGTTGGCAGGGATGAACTTCAGACGGCGCAGTTTCACCAGGCCCTGTGCCTGTCCGCCCAATGACGTATCGTCAGACTTCTCGAAGCTTTGGGCGGAATAGGCGGCAAAGCCATCCGGGATCAGGTAGTTGAAGCGGCTGCAGAATGTGCGGATACCGTACTTGTTGACCGAAACATTGTCGGAGTTGATGAATTCCACACGGTAGGTACTTGTCGTGGTGTTCAGACGAATGATGAAATACTCCTTGCTGTTGTCCACCATCGGGTTCAAAGACTGCTCGCCGTTGCGGCGCTTGGTTGCTTCCACACCGCTGACCAAGGTTGAGCCGGAAAGTGCGATACCGTCCTTTTGGTCGAACACTTCGGGGCGGACGACATAGTTCCATTTTTCTGTGGCATTGTAAGAATTGCCGTCCGTACCCCAACTGCCTCCAGTGGCATCGATCAGCGACTTTGGCGTAAAGAGCATATACATGTTGGCATAGCCGGAAGTAGGCTTCTTGATCACCTTGCTATAGACTATGCTGTCTACCTTCTCCTTGTCGTTGGGGTTGAGGAACAGCTGCTTCTCCATCTTGTAATAGC
>CAVHOL010000046.1:0-3556 GCA_963637655.1 bacterium
AAATTATCGAGATTACCAACTTTTTAAACCACTTTTCTTATCCCGAACTCAGGTTACTATATTGCCTGTTGTCGTGCGGTGAGACACCGCACCTACTAACTTGTCCTTTATCCTTCCTCTTTGTCCTTGCTTTTTGGCTTGGGCATCCGTCCCTCCTTGCGCAGCGCTTCGGCAATGATCCACTGCAGCTGGCCGTTGATCGAGCGGAACTCGTCGTCGGCCCACTTCTCGATGGCCTCCATCGTGGCGGCGTCTACGCGCAGGACAAAACTTTTTGTCGTTGTCTCTTTCTTAGCCATATGCTTGGTCATTTTGTGTCCGGAGTGCCGTCGCCGATACTTTGTCCGTCGGCGTAGCGGCGGGTCTCTGCCGGTGAGCGGTCGTATTGGTAGATAGTGAGGGTTGTGCGGAGATACTCGAGCAGCACCACTGCGGAGATATACAGTCCGTGTCTGATGTGGCTGCGGATACAGGCGGCAGTGAATTCGCCGTCGAGGATGGCGAAGGCGGCCGTAAGAAGCATGCCCACGAGCGCCGCATTGACGAGCAGATAGACGGCGTATACCAGCAGGTTGGTGTGGTACAGTCTGAAGGAGAGGTTGCCCGGCGTGACGGTGCGCTTGATGGGCTGGGTGCGCAGTAGCCAGTAGTAGATGCCGTAGGCGGTCAGCGCTAATCCGATGGCGATGAGTGCCAGCATGAGACCGAGCGACGAGCGGCCGTGCACGATGGCGTAGGTGACGAACGCTATTGTCAGCGCCCCACCGACGGCGGTCGTGACGATGCCCTCCAGTTTGGGGCTGCACAGAAATTCTACCTCGCGACGGTCGTGTACGAACTTCAAGATATGTGTCTTGATGCTTGCCATGTTATACTTTGTTTTTCTCGTTTGCTCGTCCCTACATGGGAGATGCCATGTAGGGACAAAGAGTGTCGGGAAGGGAAATTAGTGGTGCAGCGTGCCGGTGTTGACGACAGGCTGTGCCGACTCGTCGCCGCAGAGCACCACGAGCAGGTTGCTCACCATGGCGGCCTTCTTGTCCTCGTCGAGCTCCACGATCTCTTCCTCGCCAAGGCGCTGCAGGGCCATCTTGACCATAGAGACGGCTCCCTCCACGATCTTCTCGCGGGCGGAGATGATGGCCGATGCCTGCTGGCGGCGCAGCATCACGGCTGCAATCTCAGGAGCGTAGGCCAGGTAGTTGATGCGGGCCTCGACCACCTCTATGCCGGCCATGCTCAGGCGCTCGTCGAGCTTGTTCTTGAGTTCGTCGTTGACCTCGTCGCCGCCGTTGCGCAGCGTCGTGCCGTTGTGGTCGTTCTCGTTGTCGTCGTAGGCGTACTGTCCGGCCACCTGACGGAGGGCGGCGTCGCTCTGGATCTTGACAAAGTTCTCGAAGGCTTTCATCACGCTTGACACGTTGGTGCCGATCGAAATGTTGTTGGGGTTCTGTGCGGCGGAGCTGCCCTGGGCGATGGTCTGGGCGTCGATCTCGAACATGGCCTTGTACGTGTCCTTGAGCTTCCATACCAGCACGAGGCCGATCATCACGGGGTTGCCCGTCTTGTCATTGACCTTGATGGGTTCGGCGTCGAGGTTGCGGGCGCGCAGCGAAAGTCTCTTGGTGACGATGAACGGGTGTACCCAGTAGAATCCCACGCGGGTGAAGGTGCCCTTGTACTTGCCGAAGAACATCATCACGCGGGCCTCGTTGGGTTCTACCTGCACAAATCCGAACCACATGACGAGGGTGAAGAGCAGCAGTGCGGCGCCGACGGCCAGCAGCACGATGCCGGTCACGTTTTCCATCAGCGCACCTCCGATGATGAGACCGAGAGAGGCGAGCGTGAGGAGAATGTTGAGGAAGAGCATGGAAAAGCCGCTGAGCGTTTTCCCTTTGAATGCGAATTCTTGATTTTCCATATTGTCTGTTTTTGAAGGGTTAGTCTAAATGATATTGTTTTGATATCGCAAAGATATGGATATAGATGATACATTTCAAGGAAATGGCAAAAAGATTAACGAAATTTAATATAGTGGCCGCAATTGTCGATATGACGGACGTATGGGCAGTTTTGTATATATGGATATTGGTGCCGGTATAATATTGCAAGCAACAAAGTCCCGTAGAAACAACGCAAGAGTATGTCACATATATCAGCCCTGCAAGGGCGTAACGTCCGCAGCCCAGGGTAAGCGGAGCTGCGACAGCCGCGAAGCGTCACCCTGGGTTTTGCGTGGGTGCGTGCAGGGTGGCCTGTAAGGTCACCACACATCCCACATACTGTTGTGCTGACCTTACAGGCCGCCGCCATCCGGATACATGGAAACCCAGGGTTACACCGTTTGCTGGCGCAAACGGTTTACCCTGGGCTACGGCCGTTACGCCCTTGCAGGGCTGGAAATTGTGCTGCTCGCTTGCGTTACGCCAAACCTGTTTTTCATCGTCGTCCTGGACAATGTCGCATTACGCTTTGTGGGGTTGGAAAGGTACGGCTCTAAAAAACCGGCATTTCCACCGGCTTGCAGTGCGGATAAGGCGGCGCGCATTTCATACAAAGGCCTTGTATTGTTCGTACAAGGGCCTTGTAGCGACCGTACAAGGCCTTTGTAGTGACGCTACAAGGGCTTTGTAGTATTCGTACAGGGCCTTTGTACAAATCGGAAAAATGACGCGGAGGGTGAAAATCGAGTGGGCGGGGCAAAAGGAGGGTGAAGAGTGGGTGGAATAAAGAGTGTAGGGAGGGTGAGGAGAGGATTGAAAATCGGCTGAAGGCGGGGTGGAAAAAGAAAAAGCCCTGCAGGTCGCATGACTTGCAGGGCTTGTGTTGGGTGCCCGGTGGGACTCGAACCCACGACATTCAGAACCACAATCTGACGCTCTAACCAACTGAACTACGGGCACCGTGTCAGTACTTCCTTTCGAAAGCGAGTGCAAAAGTACGGATAATATTTGGATTTTCCAAACTTGTCCGTTGCTTTTTGTATTTGTTAACTATTTATTGGGCCGGTTGTGCCGGTGCTTTGGGTGCTGCGGGTGTGCTTTGCTGTGCAGGTGTAGCCTTCTGTCCGGCTGCGGGCTGCTGGCTGGCGCCGAATCCCTGTGTATTGGTCGGGTTGGTGGCAGGCGACTCTGTGGCGGCCTTTTCCATGACGCTCTGTTCGCCGACGGCTACGGGAGCGACGTATGCGCAGATGACGCTGAGCACGACCATGGCTGCTGCGAGGCCCCATGTGGTCTTCTCTACGATATCGGTGGTCTTGCGTACGCCCATGATGGAGTTGGAGGAGGAGAAATTGGAGGCGAGACCGCCGCCCTTGGACTCCTGTATCAGCACGATGCCAATCATCAGAAAGGCGGCTATCACGATGAAAATCACGAACAAGTAATAAACCATTTTGCTATTTGTTGTTGTTATTATTTAATATCAATTTCTGTAAAAATCGGATTTGGTCTGCAAAGTAAGCATTTTTTTTTGGATAATTCAAATTTAATCGCTGAATAATTTCCAATGCCTTGGAATATCGGCCCTGTTTGATATAAATGCCGGCCAA
>CAVHOL010000046.1:3566-21119 GCA_963637655.1 bacterium
CGGTGAAGTAGCCCTCGTCGTCTTCTTTTGCGCCTTTTGCGGTGTTCTCGGTCAGTTGGGGGGTATACTCGGGATTTTCCTTGAGCTGTATCTTTCCGCCGGCGTCGTTGAGGAAATTGTCGATGAGGTTCTGTCCCTTGAGCTGGGGTGTCTGTTCCTCGGGCGTGTCGGGCTCCGGGGAGTCGAGGGTGAGGAGGTAGGCGGTGTAGTCTACGGTGGCGTCGGTGGGGGTGGGCTTGCGGCGTGCCGGTGTGGGTGCAGAGGATGCGGCGGTGTCGGCGGCTTCGGAGTCGAGGAAACCGTCGATGAGGTCGAGGGTACGGTCGGCGCCGTCGGGCTGGGGGGCGGGTGCAGGCTCGGGCGTGTCGGCGTGCAGGCGGTAGTGGGCCGACTCTACGAGGTCGAAGAGGGTCTTGCGGTTGGTGATGTAGACGGCGGCGCGTCTCATCTCCTCTTCGAACGAAGAGTCGTGCAGCAGGTACAGGTTCTGCAGCATCAGCAGGCGGGCGGGCTGGTAGTAGGGGTAGAGCGCGGTGAGCCGCCGGAGCTCGAAGAGAGTCTCCTTGTCGAGTAGTTCGGGATGGTCTGTGAGCCGTGTGAGGTCCATGTGTGCGCTTTACGTTTGTCGGGCGGCCGCATATTGCGGATATGCCGTGAATGATGTTGTCGGGTTGTGGCGGGGCGGCGGGGGCGGTTACCAGTTGGCTACGGTGGCATTGTATATCTGGTCGGTGAGGTCTTCCACCATCTGTGTGACGAGCTCTTCCTGTACCGAGCTGAGGCTGCGGGTGTTCTCGTACGACTGTGAGGCGGAGAACTGGCGCTCGAAGTCCTCGTCGTGCTTGGTGTTGTTGGTGAAGCGCACGTTGACGGTCATGGTGAGCTCGGTCTGTGCGGAGTGTCCGTCGGCCGACACCGACTTGTTGCGCTGCGAGTATTGTGTGATCTCTCCTTCTATCTTCAGGTCGCCGTTGCGTTTCACCTGTACGAGCTTGGTGTGGCTGGCGAAGACGTCCTTGAGCTTGTTGTTGAACATCGGGCCCATGGGACCCCACACATAACTGGCGCGTATGGGGAAGTCGGCGATCTGTATGGTCTTGGTCTTGGTGTAGTCGATGCTGGCGCCGTCGAGACGGTACTTCACGCTGCAGGCGGCCAGTGCGGCGATGCAGACCAGGAGCAGGCTGGCGAAGCAAAGCCGGCGTGCCGGGCGGCGGTGTGTCTTCAACTGTGCGCCGGGGGTATGGGGGTTATGTGTTGAGTCCATATTGCTTGATTTTTCTGTAGAGCGTACGGTCGGAGATGCCCAGTTCCTGTGCGGCCTTCTTGCGGTTGCCGCCGTTGCGCTCGAGGGCTTTTTCCACCATCTGCCGTCCGAGCTCGTTGAGGTTGAGGTTGCCGTCGCCGGTGCTGTCGGCTGCGTCGTGGCGTGCGGAGGCCGTGCTGGCCGCCGGCGTGTTGATGGTGGTGAGGCAGTCGCCCAGTTCGCGTGCGGCCTTCATGTAGTTGCCGCCGTTGCGCTCGAGAGCCGTTTCCACCACCTGTCGTCCGAGCTCGTTGAGGTTGGTGCTTTCGACGTCCTTGATCTCCTCTGCCTCCACGTCTTCGATGGGGGCGGCCTGTGAAGCCGTGATGTTGATGGGCGCAAGTCCCGTCTCGCTGCGGTCTATGGAGGCGATGGTGGCGGGGTAGGCGGTGGTGGAGGCGATCTTGCCGGCGGAGTTGAGCTGCTTGCGCAGGCTGTTCATCTCGCGGCGCAGGTCGCTCACGTTGCCGCGCAGCTCGTAGAGTATCTTGTAGAGTATCTCGCGCTCGCTCTCGTAGGAGTGGCTGCCTGTGGAGGTGACGGTGGCCAGCTCCATGCTTTCGGGGTCTTGGGGTATGAACTGCCGCATGGTGGCGGCATCGATGTCGCGCACGGTGCAGAGTACCGACATCTGCTCGGTGATGTTCTTGAGCTGGCGCACGTTGCCGGGCCACTTGTACTTGAGCAGCAGCTGCTGGGCGTCGTCATTGAGCCGGATGCGCGGCAGGTGGTACTTCTCTGCGGTCTGCATGGCGAAGAGGCGGAAGAGCAGGAGGATGTCCTGTCCGCGGTCGCGCAGTGGCGGCATCTGTATGGGGATGGTGTTGAGACGGTAGTAGAGATCCTCGCGGAAGCGTCCCTTGCTGACGGCCTTGCGCATGTTAACATTGGTGGCGGCCACGATGCGGACATTGGTCTTCATGATCTTCTGTCCGCCCACGCGGATATATTCGCCGGTCTCGAGCACGCGCAGGAGCCGTGCCTGGGTGGCCAGGGGCAGTTCGCCCACCTCGTCGAGGAAGATGGTGCCTTTGTTGGCGGTGCCGAAGTAGCCTTCGCTCTCGCCGATGGCACCCGTGAACGAGCCTTTCTCGTGTCCGAAGAGCTCGCTGTCGATGGTGCCTTCGGGTATGGATCCGCAGTTGATGGCGAAGTATTTTTCGTGCTTACGGGGTGAGTTGTCGTGTATGAGCCGCGGTATGATTTCCTTTCCTACACCGCTTTCGCCCACGATGAGTACGGAGAGGTCGGTCGGTGCGACCTGCAGTGCGATGTCGAGGGCATGGTTCAACGCATCGCAGTTGCCCACGATGTTGTAGCGTTGCTTGATGGTTTGCAGTTCGGATGTGTTCATAGTGAATGACAAAATTACGCATAAAAATCGGGATGCCTATACACTTGGCGGCTTTTTTAGGGTCTTTTAGAACGTGAGGGGAATTTGCAGGTGGTTCTATAAATTACCACCGTTGTTTTCTTTAATGTCGGGTGATTTACGTTTTGTCATCTTGCGGTCTATTTTCGGTTCAATCTGTCTGTTCGTTCAGTCGTATAGTCCACTATACTCCTTCACTCGCAGACACATTGACCTCGAAAATAGCCGCGCAATCTGCCAAAGCTAATTTATAGAACCACCCTTGCATCATTCTCCGTGTTCCGTATCCCGTTTTCCCGCCGACGGTCTGGCGGTCCGGCCTTCGGCCTTGATGAGGAGCAGTCCGAGTCCGGTCCATACCAGTTCGCGCAGGCGCACGATGAGTGCGACGAATATGCCGGCCGTGCTGTTCATGCCCAGTGCGGTGACCGACATGAAGAATCCGCCTTCGCGTCCGCCTATCTGCAGGGGCATGAAGAAGAGCAGGTTGGCAAAGAGCGAGGTGAAGGCGAGGATGAGGATGCAGGCGCCGTAGTCTACGCTGGGCATGAGTACGCGCAGGATGAAGTAGATCTCGAGGGCGGAGCATATGCGGCACGACAGTTCGAGCAGTACGGCGGCCACGAGCGTGCGACGGTTCTGACGGTGCAGGGCGGCGGTCTGGGCGTCGATGGTGTCGAGCGCGGTGCGGTGCTTCTCGACAAAGGCGGAGGCCCAGCGGCGGATGAGGGGTGTGCGGCGTGCGATGTTCATGGCCCTGACGGCCAGTCCCTTGCGGTATCCCGACATGAAGAACCACAGTCCCAGCAGGCAGAAGACCGCGGTGGCGGCCAGCAGGATGCCCGTCGGGAGGGTCAGCGGGAAGAGGATGAGGTAGAGCGGTATGGAGAGCAGCCAGAACCAAAAGTGGCTGAAGATATGGGTCATGGCGTAGAGTATGACCGACGAAGAGGCCCGCTCGGTGCCGATATGCGGTGCGAGGGCCATGATGCGGTAGGGTTCGCCGCCCATGAGTCCGCCGGGCGTGGCGTAGTTGAGGGCGAAGCCCGATACGGTCACCTTGTAGAGCCACCCGAAGCGTATTCTTGCCGGGCCTCCGGCACGGATGATGAGGTACCATGCCGTCGTGTTCAGCACGTAGAGCGCGGCCCACAGGCCGACCACTGCGAAAAACCAGTAGCCGGCGTGGCGCAGGCCGTCCCATACCTCGGCGAAGTCGAGCTGGCTCACCATGAGGACGAAGAGGGCGAGGCCGAACCCGAAGAATATGTTCTGGTATCTGGACTTCATTTCTTGTCGGCGTTGTCGCGCGGCTGCTGCTTGCCCTTGGACGCGAACTCGTGCTTCTTGGGGATGGAGAAGCGTACCTTCTCGCTCTCGTCGCGGCGCTCGTGGTAGAGTTTCTGCAGCGGGTCGGCGTAGGGCTCGTCGTACTCGGCGCGGTGGCGGAAGATGTCGATGGCAGTGAAGATGGCGCGGCGCAGCGATGACTCGTCGGCGACGCACTTGCCGGCGATGTCGAATCCGGGTCCGCCGGTGGGCATGGTGCAGACGACGGGCAGTCCGGCCAGGAAGTAGACGCCCGGATCGGCGGTGAGCGTGGTGAAGGGGATCATGGCCTGGTCGCGGTACATGGCCAGGGTGCAGTCGAAGGCGTCAAACTGTCCCTCGGCGAAGTACTCGGCGGCGGTGTAGGGGCCGAACACCTGGGTGCCCTCGCCAGGAGCGGCGGCAATGGCGGGGATGATGGCCGTCTGTTCCTCGTCGCCGTCGGCCTGGGGGTTGTAGCGGAGCACGCCCACACGGGGTACAGAGAGCATGAAGTCGCGGCGCAGGCTGGCCGTGAGGGTGGCGAGGCGGTCGGTGATGCCGTCGGCGGTGAGGGCCGCGGGCACGTCCTTCATCGACGTGCAGTCGGTGGCCACGGCGATGCGCAGGGTGTCGTTGAGCAGTATGCCCAGTGCGGTCTTGCCTTCGCCGGCGCTGGCCTCGACATATCTCTTCAAGCCGCGGAAGGGCAGTCCGGCCACCTTGATGTTGTCGTTGCAGACGGGGCAGCACACGAGCACGTCGAAGGCGCCCGAACGGAAGTCGGTCAGTGCGCGGTCGAGTGCTTTGAAGGCGGCCATCCCCGACTCTTCGGTGGGTGTGCCCAGGTCTACCTTCACGTCGTCGTCGAAGCAGGTGAGGAGGTTGACGCGTCCGTCGGCGGCCTCTTCCGCCGTGGCGATGATGCTGAAGTTGGCCGGTATGCCCAGGGCCTTGCGGTGGTAGGCGGCCACCTTGGGCGAACCGTAGATGACGGGTGTGCACAGCTCGAGCATCTCCGGGTCTGCAAAGGTTTTAAAGATCTGTTCGTATGCGGCGCCGTTGGTGTCGCCGTGCGTGATGGCCACGCGTATTTTTCTGTATTCCATTGAGATATGTATGATGAGTTGTATGCTTCTTGAGTGTGGGGTGCTATTTGCTCCGTGCTACCCTTCGGGGCTTCTGGGGCGCAGTGCGGAGCGTGTAGAGGGCGGCTTCGGCGCGCAGCAGCAGGTTGCGCTTGGGCATGGACGGCGCGTAGACAAAGACCTCGGCCACGATGGTCTTGCCCGTGAGACTGTCGGTGACGGTGTGCGAGACAAACGGCCCGCCCATGGCGTCGCCCTTCATCTCCCACAGTCCGCGCGTGACGCAGACAGTCTGTCCGTGCGGGTACTCCTGCTGCCGGGTGACGCTTCCTGCGACGGTGGTCATGTACATGTCGTCGGTCTCGCCCTTGATGTTGGCGCGCATCACACTGTCGCGGTTTTCGGAGGTGTAGACGCAGATGTTCGCCATGCCGTAGGCGGAATTGTCGGAGAGCCAGATGAAGTCCTTTCCCTGTCGGGAGGCCGTCATGGTGGAAGGCACGGACATCGTGCAGCCGAACATCCGCTGTATGGCGGCTTCGGCCTTGGGGTTGTGGTGCGACCTGAGGCGGGCGATCTCGGCATTGTACTCGTGGCGCAGGAGCAGGCGCACGAGGGTGTTGTCGGTGCTCAGATAGCGGCGGAGAGCGTCTGGGTCAGGCGCGTGCAGGTGGACGACAATCTGCGGTGTGGCGTACACGTTGTTCTCGCGCCGAAGGGCCACGCGGGTGTATTGCCTTGGGTCGATGTCGACGACGACGATGCTCCGGGCCAGCCTTGCGGCTGTGGCCGTCTGTCGGGGACTGGCCTCGGTGACGTGGAAGAGGGGTTCGCACTGCGGCAGTCCCGGCACGTCGGCCTCGAGTGCCTGCCGCACGATGCTGTCGCTATCACCCATAAGAATGACATCGAAGGGTGTGCCGCTGCTTGACGGCAGTATCGTCTGGCGGCCGTTGCAGGCCGCGAGCAGCAGTGCGGCACCGAGGAGCAGGCTATGCTTGATGGCGTTCATCCTCTATCTTTCTTGCCGTGCTCAGCAGGCCGCAGGCCGCGAAGATGTCCTGTCCGCGGCTGGCGCGTATGGTGGTGAACACACCGTGTGCGGTGAGGTAGTCGCGGAAGTCCTCCATGCGCTTTTCGTCGGTGCCCTTGAGGTCGATGTGGGGTATCTGGTGGAAGCGTATGAGATTGACCCGGCACTGCAGTCCGTGGAGCAGGCGGATGATTTCGCGGGCGTGGGTCTGCGAGTCGTTGACACCGCCGAACATGATGTACTCGAACGACAGGCGGCGCTGGTGGGCGAAGTCGTAGTTGCGCAGCAGGTCGACCACCTCGGTGATGCTCATGCCCCGCTCGGCCGGCATCAGTGCGGCCCGCTGCTCGGGCAGCGGCGAGTGGAGGGAGATGGCTACGTGGCAGTCGCTCTCGGCGAGGAAGCGCTCGAGCTTGCGCCTGATGCCGACGCTGCTCACCGTGATACGTTTGGGACTCCATGCCCAGCCCCAGTCGGCCGTGAGCGTGCGGGTGGCGCGGAGCACGTTGTCGAGGTTGTCCATCGGTTCACCCTGTCCCATGAATACGATATTGGTGAGCCGGTCGCACTCCGGCAGGGAGTACACCTGGTTGAGAATGTCGGTGGCGGAGAGGCTTGACTCGTAGCCCTGTTTGCCGGTCTGGCAGAAGAGGCAGTTCATCTTGCAGCCCACTTGCGACGAGACGCAGAGCGTGGCGCGCTCGCCGTCGGGTATGAATACCGTCTCGACGCGCTTGCCGTCGGAGGTGGGGAAGAGGTATTTCTTGGTGCCGTCTACCGACTCCTGCCATTCAGTGGGCGGCATGCAGCCTATGGTGTATGCTTCGGCGAGGCGCTCGCGGTTGGCCTTGGAGAGATTGGTCATCTCGTCGATGTGGCGCACGTGCTTGCCGTAGATCCACTTGGCGATCTGTCCGCCGGTGAAGGCGGGCATGCCCAGCGACCGGGCCACGTCCTTGAGCTCGTCGAGCGAGAGGCCGAGCAGCGGCTTTTTGTTGTCAGTCATATCGGGTATGGTTCTTGGCAGGGACCGCCGGGCGCGCGTTTTCCGGCCGGCGGTCTATGCCGGTATTTATGCAGTTGATGCAAAGTTACGGAAAAACGGGTGCAGTGCAAAGGAAAATATTTGATTTTTGGCAGATGCGTGCCGCCGCACTTTCCATTTGTCAGTCAGGCACGGGCGTGAAAGGAAAGAAAAAACGTGACTTGCGGCAAAATACCTGCGTCCGTGCTTGGCACTTCCTGCAATTCTGCGTATTTTTGCGAGGCATACACTTACTATGGCCATTTTACTATATACCTTATAGCATCTTGATTATGAAGAAACACCTGCGAAAAACCGCCTCCCTGCTACTGTTGATGTTGCTGTCGCTTGCCGGCGTATGGCCGTTGGCCTCCTGCGAAAAGGCCGATGCCGATGCGTCCGGACAGGAAGAAGTGGAGCGCCAGGAGGGGCAGGCCGTCGTGCGGCTGCGCCTTGCGCGCTACGACGTGACCCCGTTTGCCACGAAAGCCGAGACGGACGCGTCACGGCGGTCGGTCGGCGATGTGTGCACGATGGTCAGCGTGGCCCTGTTCAAGGACGGCGAGCGCGTGAAGAGCATCTCCCAGTCGAAGGCCGACGGCGGCACGTTCGGCGCTATGGAACTGGCCCTCGACACGGGGCGGTACGTCATCGTGGCCGTCGCCCACAACGGTGCGAAAGCCGCCACCGTGACCAGTCCCGACAAGGTGACCTTCGCCGACAACAAGGTGACCGACACGTTCTGCTGCTGCGACACGGTCGATATCGGCGGTGACGGCGACATCGACCTGCTGCTCAGCCGCTGCGTGGCCATGTTCCGTCTGCAGGTGGCCGACAAGGTGCCGGCGGCCGTGACCCAGATGAAGTTCTACTATACCGGCGGCAGCAGCACACTCGACGCAGCCGGCGGCGTGGGGTGCGTCAACTCGCGCCAGACCGTGACCTTCGCCGTGGCCGATGCGGCCCGCGACGGTTCGTCGGTGTACGAGGTATATACCTTTCCCCATGCCGACGGACGCAGCATGCGCGTCACGGTGAGCGCGCTCGATGCCAAGGACAACGTGCTCTACGAGCGTACCTATGAGGATGTGCCGGCCCGCACGGCCCACATCACGCAGTATACCGACCACTTCTTCGAGGAGGACGCCGCGGCCAAGCAGCAGGTCGGCATGCAGGTCGACGATACCTGGACGGTGGACGAGTTCAGCCTTTAGCCCCGATTGTCACCGAATTGTAACATCTATGCAATATGTATGAACAGATGTAGACCTACCTTTGCGGCATCAACGAAAGGAACATACAGATGAACAAACCTTACCGCATACTCATCGTGGACGACGAGCAGGATCTGCTCGAAATACTCAAGTTCAATCTCGAGACCGAAGGCTACGAGGCCGACACGGCCACCTCGGCCGAAGAGGCGCTGACCCGCGACATCGCCTCCTACGACCTGCTGCTGCTCGATGTGATGATGGGCGGCATGTCGGGATTTGCCATGGCCAAGCGCCTGAAGGACAATCCTGCCACCGCTGAAGTGCCGATCATCTTTCTGACGGCGCGCGACACGGAGAACGACACGGTGACGGGATTCAATCTCGGGGCCGACGACTATATCTCGAAACCGTTCTCCATACGCGAGGTGCTGGTGCGCATACGCGCCGTCATACGCCGCACGGCAGTGGCCGACGGTGCGCAGGAGCCGCAGACGATCAGTTATCAGGGCATCGAGATGAACCTCGACAAGAAGACGGTCTCCATCGACGGCGAGGACGTGCCCTTCACCAAGACCGAGTTTGAGATCCTCAAACTGCTTCTCGAGGAGCGCGGCCGCGTGTTCTCCCGCCAGGAACTCATCGACCGCATCTGGCCGAAGGACGTGCTGGTGCTCGACCGTACCGTCGATGTCAACATCACCCGCCTGCGCAAGAAGATCGGGCGGTTTGCCAAGTGTATCGTCACGCGCCTGGGTTTCGGGTATTATTTCGACGCATAGTACACGTAGGTGCGGCCACGAATATGGTGCCGCCCGTAAAAAACAATGGAAATGGGAACAAGAATGAAGAACGTCAGCGTCGGCACGCGCATCTATCTCAGCGTGATGAGCGTGTTCCTCGTGTTTGCGGTGGCCTTCATCGTGTTTCAGCAGACCCGCGAGAAACAGTTCAAGACCGACATGCTCAACCTGCGTCTGCAGGACTACAACCAGCGCATGGACGACGTGCTCCATGCCTACGGGCGCTACGATGAGAAGGCCTACGACCATTTCGTCGGCGAGAACCGCATGAAGGGCCTGCGTGTGACCATCATCACCCGCGACGGAAATGTCGTCTACGACAACTGCAGCAAGGCCTACGGCAAAATGGGCAACCATGCCAACCGGCCCGAGGTGAGGACGGCCCTCAGCGAGGGGGCGGGGGCTGCCGTGGAGCGCAACAGCCGTACCCTGGGCGGCGACTATTTCTATTCGGCCACCTACTTTGAGGAGGACAGCCTGATCATACGCTCGGCCCTGCCGTACAACGACAATCTCTCGAAGTCGCTCCGTGCCGACCAGCACTACATCTGGTTTGCCGTCACTGCCATCCTGCTGCTGACGGTCATCCTCTACCGGTTTACCAACCGCCTGGGCGACAATATCACCAAGCTCCGCACCTTCGCCAGCCGGGCCGACCACAACGAGTCGCTCGACACGGAAGACCTTGTGGCCTTTCCCGACGACGAACTGGGCGAGATCGCCGAGCGCATCATCAAGATCTACAAGCGGCTGCAGACCACCCGCAAGGAGCAGAACGTGCTCAAGCGCCAGCTCACCCAGAATATCGCCCACGAGCTCAAGACGCCCGTGGCCAGCATACAGGGCTATCTCGAGACCATACTCGACAATCCGCACATCGACGAGCAGACCAAGGCGCAGTTTCTCTCGCGCTGCTATGCGCAGAGCCAGCGTCTGACGGCACTGCTGCAGGACATCTCCACGCTCAACCGCATGGACGATGCGCCCGGCATGACCGACTTCTCTCCTGTCGACATATCGGCGATGGTGGAAAACATCATGCGCGAGACGGCGCTCCAACTGTCGGAGCACGGCATGGCCTTCCGCAACCGTCTGCCTGCAGGCATCGTCGTGCAGGGCAACCAGAGCCTGCTGTACAGCGTGTTCCGAAATCTCACAGACAACGCCATCGCCTATGCCGGACAGGGCACGACCGTCACGCTCGAGGGCCGGAAGGAAGGCGGACTGTGGCACTTCACCTTCTCCGACAACGGCGGAGGCGTGCCCGCCGAACATCTGCCCCGCCTCTTCGAGCGGTTCTACCGCGTGGACAAGGGCCGCAGCCGCAAGATGGGCGGCACGGGACTCGGACTGGCCATTGTCAAGAATGCCGTCCTGCTGCACGGCGGCAGCATATCGGTGTGTAATCAGGAGACGGGCGGCCTGCGCTTCGACTTTACCGTCAGGGCGTGACTGGCATAGCCCCGTAGAAACAACGCAAGAGTATGTCACATATACCAGCCCTGTAGGGGCGTAACGGTCGCAGCCCAGGGTGAGCTGAGGAACGTAGTGACGATGTGTCGCTCGGCTTTGCCGCTTGCACCAGCAAGAACCCTGGGTTTCCATGTATCCGGATGGCGGCTGGCCTGTAAGGTCAGCACAACTGAAGGTGTATTGTGGTGACCTTACAGGCCACCCTGCACGCACCCACGCAAAACCCAGGGTGACGCTTCGCGGCTGTCGCCGCTCCGCTTACCCTGGGCTACGACCGTTACGCCCCTGCAGGGCTGGGAAATGCAACGCCTCTTTGGGGACGTTTCTTCAAGCATAATTTCTAAATCCTAAACTTGAGTCCATAATGTTCCCCTACCTTACGGAACTTCCCTCAGATTCTCCCTTACAGAAAAACGCCCGGCCATACTCACTATGGCCGGGCGCTGTGTGTCATCCTGTGACGTGGTACAGGTCGGTTTTATACGGCGTGCTGCGTATAAAAACGCCTTTTATCATTTGAGAGATTTTGATATTGTATTGAGCATGTTGTTGAGGTAGTTGTCGAAGGTGTAGCTTCTCATGTCGCGCAGTCCGCTTTTGACGGCTTCCTTCTCGTCGGCATCGAGCAGGTTGCCCTTTTCCTTCAGCAGTCGGGCGGTGCGGTTGACGATGCCGGTCTTGAATGTCAGTGACGTGGGAGAGTCCTGGTCGCGGTAGGCGGTGTGCAGGTTGCCGAAGGCCTGGAGCACGTCGGTGGAGGTCTTGATCTTGTCGTAGTTGATGTCGAGGGTCGACGTGACGTCCTCTGCCCGCATTTCGTCGGTCACCTTGCGTGGGTCGCGGCTGTAGATGTGCCATACGGTGCCGCGGATGGTGCCGTCGCCGTCATCGCCCCATGACAGGGCGTAGCAGTCACGGAAGTTGCTGTCTTTCGGGTCGCGGAAGAGGTATACGCGGTAGCTTCTGTTGATTCTTGTGCAGAACGTGATGTTCTTTTCCAGACGCTCGCCGTAACCGATATTGTTGCGGTCTTTCATCTCGTCGGCCTTGTAGTTGACGGCGGAGTAGGACTGCATCATGTCGGCGCGGAAGGCATCGAGCAGACGGCTGAGGTCGGGACTTTCGGACGCAAGGCTGAATCCATAGCCCTTGCAGAAGCCCGGAGTCTGGTTCCAGTGGTCGTTGAACTCGTAGGTGGATACAGAAGTGATGTTCTGTTTGGTATTGCAGTCGTTGACAAACTTGTCGAAGGCTTTTTTGATGTGCTCCTGTGCGGCGATGCGGCCGGGTAGTGCCGATGTTATCATGAGCAGGAGGATAAGGCGGAATGTAGTTTTCATATTGTATTTCGTTTGAAGTTGGGTTCTGAAATTGTTTTTCTGCTTATGGACGGTGGAACAACCATCGATTGTATCGAACGTCCCTTATGGATATTCCTCGATGAATACCTCTTCATCATTGGCGGCCTGCGCCATCTCCCATTTTTTTTGTGCTTGCTGGATTTCGGCCTGGCGTATGAGGTTTTCCTGGCGTGCCAGGGCTTCCTCTATGCTGCGTGCCTGCTCTTGTTCTATCTGCTGGAGACGGGCTTCTATCAGGTATTCGTCGGCGGATGTCGGCTGGGGTACTTCATCGGCATCGTGCAGCGATGCGTAGTAGGTGTGGGGCTTGGCGGGTGTGTCGCGGTAGCGGTGTAACGGTCTTTTGCGTACCGGCTGTACGGCGGGTATGGTCTTGACGGTGTCGCGTTGGGCTTGGTTTGTCGTGTCGGCCGGCATCTCGCTGACGGCGGCAATGGGGGCATCGGGCGTGACGGCGGCGGACTGCCGGTTGCCGATGGGACGCAGGATGATGAGCGTCAGTGCAGCGGCAGCGGCCACTGACAGACCCGTCCACAGGGCGACGGTACGATGACGGCGCAGACGAGGTCTTGTTGTTTCCGTTTTCGGTTGCGCTACCATTGCCACCTCTTCCTGTCCGGTCTTTTCTTCCTTTTCCTTCTCTTCAGTCGGCATGCCGGCATCGAAGTAGGCGAACATCTCCTTGTAGGGCTGCCACGCTTCGGGCACGTTGTGCGAGCGGAGGTAGTCGGCCAGGCGGACTTCCTCTTCGAGTGAGGTCAGTCCGTCGAGGTAGCGGTCGAGCAGTTGCTGTATGTCGTTGGGGATGGTCATGGGCGATGAGTGTTTTTTGTACGTTGTCTGTAACTTTCGAGCAGTTTGCGCCGGGCGCGTGAGAGCAGCGTGGGTACCGAGCATTCGGCTATGCCGACAATGGCGGCGATCTCCTGGGTGGTGCGCCGCTCTACCTGGCGGAGGTGGAGCACCTGGTACTCCTTGTCTGGCAGGCGGCGGAGCCGTCGTTCGAGCCAAGCCTCGTTGTCGAGACATTCCATGTGCTCGTCGGGACGCTCGCCCGTGTCGGCCATCGGCCTTTCGGGGTCGAGCGGTGATGTCATCGGGCGCCGCAGACGGTCGATGGCGAGATGCCGTGCGACGGTCACTGTCCATGCTTCGACAGACCGCAGGCGGTCGAGGTCGTCGCGCAAGGCCCACAACTTGAGCAGAACGTCCTGGGCCACATCCTCGGCGGTGTCGGCATCGAGACCGTGGGTGCGCGCTTCTGCCAGTATGCGTTGGCGGAGGTGCGGGACAATATGTTCGAACTCTTGTTGCTGCACTTCTTGGCGTTTTCAGTATGTAGACGGAAAAATGGGCAGAATGTGGACGACGTTAACTTCCGTTAACGATATTGCCCTTTTGGATATCGTTGGTGTAATATGGACGCTGCCCCTGTAGAAAGCGCATGTCGGTGTGACGTGTGTTTCTGCAGGGGCAGTATGGTGTGTGCGGTGAGACACCGCACCTACTATTATTAAAAGTACAGACTATATTGTCATGCTTTCTTCTTGGGGTACTTGCGGAACCATCCGTCCCATCTGAGGCGCATCACGCCGAAGAAGGCTTCGCCGAAGATGCCGCCGTTCATCTTGGAAACGCCTTCGCGCCGGTTGACGAATACGACGGGCACCTCCTTGATCTTGAAGCCGATCTTGTAGGCCGTGTACTTCATCTCGATCTGGAAGGCATAGCCCTTGAAGCGGATCTCGTCGAGGGGGATGGTCTCGAGCACCTCGCGGCGGTAGCACTTGAAGCCGGCCGTGGTGTCGTGTACATGGAATCCGGTCACGATGCGGACGTACTTCGACGCGAAATAGCTCATGAGCACGCGGCCCATCGGCCAGTTCACCACGTTGACTCCGCTCACGTAGCGCGAGCCGATGGCCAGGTCGTAGCCCTCGTCGTGGCAGGCGGCGTAGAGCCGCGGCAGGTCGTTGGGGTCGTGGCTGAAGTCGGCGTCCATCTCGAAGACGTAGGCGTAGTCGTGCTCCAAGG
Organism: bacterium; assembly: GCA_963637655.1. GTDB lineage: Bacteria > Bacteroidota > Bacteroidia > Bacteroidales > Bacteroidaceae > Prevotella. The sequence continues at coordinate 17,580 of CAVHOL010000046.1, forward strand.
CCCACTTGAAGCCGGCGATGTAGGCCGTGCCCAGTCCGAGCTTGCCCGACCGCTCGATGAGGAAGAGCTGTCCGGGAAAGTCGTTGTCCATGAGACGGCGTACGATGGAGGCCGTGCCGTCGGGGCTTCCGTCGTCGATGACGAGGATGTGGAAGCACTTCTTGAGGGCGAAGACGGCCCGGATGATCTTCTCGATGTTCTCCTTCTCGTTGTATGTGGGGATGATGACTATACTGTCGCTGTTGTTCATAATCTTCGGTTGTGTCGGGTAGGTCTGTTGTTATGGCTGCAAACTTACATATTTTTTTTCTTATTGGCGGCGCGGCCTGTCATAAAAAGTGTTTCCTTCGGTCATGGAACAGGCTCTGTCAGACTTTGAGCCGGGCGATGTCGTCAGCCTCGCCTACGATCCACAGCATGTCGCCGAGCATGAAGCGGTAGGTGGGCGATACGGTGGAGAGGTTTTCCTTGCCTTCCTCCATGCCGACCACCATACAGTTGTACTTGTCGCGGATGCCGCTCTCGCGGAGGGTCTTGCCCAGGAAGGCGCTGCTGCTGTCGATGAGCAGGCGGCTGAGCTTCATCTCGCGTTGCTCGATGTCGGGGTCGTCGGGGTAGATGTCGTTGTCGAGCGTGGTCTGCAGCGTGGCCAGCTGGTCGTCGCTGCCGATCACCTGCACACGGTCGCCGGGGAAGAGCACGTCGTCGCCGCCGGGGATATTGATGCGCTGGTGTCCGCGGAGAATGCTGCTCACCATGATGCCGAAGCGGCTGCCGAGACTCAGTTCGGCGAGCGTCTTGCCGGCCCAGGTCGACCCCTCGGGTATCTCCACCTGACTGATGTGTATGTTGCGGTCGAGCAGATGTCCGGCGTAGAGCGGCCGCTTCTGTCCGAGCACTTCGGCCTCGATGTCGCGCGACCGGAGGTTTTGCAGGAACAGGCGTTCCATCTTGATGCTCCGCTTCTTGAGCGTGCGCGACACGAGCATGCACAGTACGACGGCCAGGGCGAGGGTGATCATGAAGGCGTCGGTGAAGCGGGTGAGATAGTTGCAGATGTAGAAGACAAACCCTACGGCGATGACCATGCGCACGAGCACGGTGAAGATGAGCGGCAGACGGTTGATGCGGCTCTCGCGCCAGAGCGTGTGGAACTCCTCGCTGTGGTTCTTCTTCATCACCATGGCGCGGAGGAAGGGCGAGATGACCACGACGGTGAGCACGCCGCAAATGCCGTTGGCCCACCAGTGCAGGCCGGGCATGAGATGGCGGACGAACGGCAGGACGAACGTGAACATCAGTATGATGACCGCCACCGAGAGTATGGCGTAGATGAGCGTGTTGCGGACCATCGCCATGAGCAGCGGCCGCCAGTAGCCGTCCTGCGACTTGGACGGATGGCTGAGGGTGGTGGCGTTGAGTCCGGCGATCCAGCGCTTGGGCAGACGCGGTTCGAGACGGTTGTAGGCCGGCACGGCGAGGCGTATCATGTAGGGGGTGAGGAAGGTGGTGATGACCGACACGGCCACGACCACGGGGTAGAGAAAGTCGCCGATGACGCCCAGCGAGAGGCCCAGCGAGGCAATGATGAACGAGAACTCGCCGATCTGCGCCATAGAAAAACCGCACCGCATGGCCGACCGGAGGGTCTGCCCGCCGAGCAGGTAGCCGAACGTGCCGAAGACGGCCTGGCCAATGAGGATGGCCAGTACGAGCACCAGGATGGGTCCGGCGTAGGACACGAGGATTTTCGGGTCGACGAGCATGCCGACCGACACAAAGAAGATGGCGCCGAAGAGGTCTTTGACCGGCGAGACGAGCCGCTCTATGCGCTCGGCCTCAATGGTCTCGGCCAGGATGGAGCCCATGACGAATGCGCCGAAGGCGCTGCTGAACCCGACCTTTGTGGAGATGACGGCCATCAGACAGCAGAGGGCGAGCGAGACGATGAGCAGGGTCTCGTCGTTGACCAGCTTGCGCACATGGCGCAGGAGGAGCGGTACGGCGAAGATGCCGACCACAAACCACAGCACGATGAAGAAGGCTATCTTGAGCACGATGCCGAAGATCTGCCCGCCGTCGGGGTTGTTGCCCACGGCCACGGCCGAGAGCATCACCATCATGACGATGGCCAGCACGTCTTCGAGGATGAGCACGCTCATGACCGGTCCGGCAAACTGCTGCTGCCGCAGGCCCATGTCGGTGAAGGCCTTGTAGATGATGGTCGTGGAGCTCATGGCCAGCATGCCGCCGAGGAAGATGCAGTCCATGCGGTTCCATCCGAACGCGTGGCCGACGACCACGCCCGTCACCATCATGCAGAAGACGATGGTACAGGTGGTGATGACGGGCGCGATGCCCATTTTGACAATCTTTTTGAACGAGAAGTCGAGTCCGAGCGAGAACAACAGGAACATCACGCCGATGTCGGCCCAGGTGTGGATGTTGGCGTTGTCGATGACCGACATGGTGTAGGGCATGTGCGGGCTGACGATAAATCCGGCCACGACATAGCCCAGCACGAGGGGCTGCTTGAGACGCTTGAAGATGAGGGTGACGACGCCGGCGGTGATGAGTATCAGGGTCAGGTCAGTGATGAATGCGGGTATTTCTGACATGGTGTTGCGGGTAAGGTAAAGCCGCGGTGTCCGGATACGGCGTGTACCGGATACCGCGGCCTGTAGGTAGATGGGATATATTGTGCGTGCCCTTTGGGGCACCGCCTGTATTAGTCGTTGTACTGCGCCGTCAGTTCGCAGATGCGCACGATGACGCGCATGGCCTTCTCCATGACCTGGATGCTGACAAACTCGTAGGGTCCGTGGAAGTTGACGCCTCCGGCAAAGATGTTGGGGCAGGGCAGACCCTTGAACGAGAGCTGTGCGCCGTCGGTGCCGCCGCGTATGGGCTCCACCTTCGGGGCGACGCCGCTGTCCTGCATGGCCTTGAGCACAATGTCGATGACGTGCATGACGGGGTCGATCTTCTCCTTCATGTTGTAGTACTGGTCCTTGATGTCGGCCGTGACGGTGCCCTCGCCGTACTTCTCGTTCATGCGGTCGACGCACTCCTCGATGAAGGCCTTGCGGTCTTCGAAGCGGTCGCGGTCGTGGTCGCGGATGATGTACGACAGGGTGGCGTGCTCGATGTTGGACTGTATGCCGAGCAGGTGGTAGAAACCTTCATAGCCCTCGGTGGCCTCAGGGGTCTCGGTGGCGGGTATCATGCCGGTAAACTCGGCGGCGAGGCGGTTGGCGTTGACCATCTTGCCCTTGGCATATCCCGGGTGTACGCTCACGCCGGTGATGTGTATCTTGGCCGAGGCTGCGTTGAAGTTCTCGTACTCCAGGTCGCCGAGGTCGCCGCCGTCCATGGTGTAGGCCCACTCGCAGCCGAACTTCTCCACGTCGAAGTGGTGGGCGCCCATGCCGATCTCCTCGTCGGGATTGAAGGCCACGCGTATGTCGCCGTGCTTGATCTCGTTGTGGTCGCGCAGATAGCACATGGCCTGCACGATCTCGGCGATGCCGGCCTTGTCGT
>CAVHOL010000047.1:0-20848 GCA_963637655.1 bacterium
AGCTGCTCTTCGGGGATACCTACTGCATCGGGGAGCTTGCCGCCGTTGGCGTTGATGATGTCTACATACTCCTGGGGTACAGAAGAAGATCCGTGGAGCACGATGGGGAAGCCGGGGAGCTTCTGCATGATCTCGTCGAGTACATCGAATGCCAAGGGAGGAGGAACCAGACGGCCGGTCTTCGGGTCGCGTGTGCACTGCTCGGGCTTGAACTTGTAGGCACCGTGAGAGGTACCGATGGAGATAGCGAGAGAGTCAACACCTGTGCGGCTTGTGAAGTCGATCACTTCCTCAGGCTTTGTATAGTGGGAAACCTCAGAAGCAACCTCATCCTCTACACCGGCCAGAACGCCGAGCTCGCCTTCAACGGTCACGTCGAACTGGTGAGCGTACTCTACAACCTTCTTGGTGAGGGCGATGTTCTCCTCGTAGGGAAGAGAAGAGCCGTCGATCATGACAGAAGAGAAGCCGAGGTCAACGCAGCTCTTGCAAAGTTCGAAGCTGTCGCCGTGGTCGAGGTGCAGCACGATCTCAGGATGCTTGCAGCCCAGTTCCTTAGCATACTCTACAGCGCCTTCGGCCATGTAGCGGAGAAGGGTCTCGTTGGCATAGTTGCGTGCGCCTTTGGATACCTGAAGGATAACCGGTGACTTCAACTCGGAAGAGGCCTTGATGATAGCCTGCAGCTGCTCGAGGTTGTTGAAGTTGAATGCGGGGATAGCGTAACCACCCTTGATGGCTCTTGCGAACATATCACGAGTGTTCACCAAGCCCAATTCTTTGTAGTTTACCATAATTTATTGTTACATTAAAACTTATGTGTCGTATACTTCATATAACGATGCAAAAATAACACTTTAATTTGTTTCGGCAAAGAGATGGCAATATAATTTAACGTTTTTAGGAGACGCAAATGGATGTTGCGCGACGCTTTGCTTACGTTTTGTCATCTACGGTTGGCAATTCCCTGTTTTCCCCCTCGTGTTCCTTGGTCACATACCTTTGCCAGTAGGCGATGAGGAGGGTCGTGAGCGGCAGGGCGACGATGAGCCCGATGAAGCCGAGCAGGGCACCCCACACCGAAAGGGAGAGCAGGAGAATGGCGGGGTTGAGCCCCATCGCCTTGCCCATGATCTTAGGGGTGACGATCATGTCGGTGATGATCTGCACGACGATGAACAGTCCTACGGCCATGCCGAAGACCACCCAGAAGTTCTGCCCGGTATCGGCGGCCTTGAGCATGGCCAGGAATGCCGTGGGGATGAGGGCGAAGGTGTGGAGGTAGGGCACAAGATCCATCACGCCGATGAGTATGCCCAGACCGATGGCCATGGGGAAATCCATGATCGAGAAGCCGATGCAGAACATGATGCCCATGCACAGGGCCACCAGGCTCTGGCCGCGGATGTAGTTGTTGAGCTCGCGCTCCACGTCCTGCATGAGCTCATGCCAGAACGGGCGGTTTTTCTTGGGGAAAATCTTGATCCAGCTCGACGACAGGTGTTCGTAGTCGAGCAGGATGAAGAACATGTAGAGCAGGGTGATGCAGGACGCCACGACGCTGATGACGATATTGGCCGTCTGCGAGAGCACTGAGAAGAGCTTGGGCATGGCCACCTTGACGGTGTCGCTGAAGTCCTTGCTCTTGAAGAAGCGGTCGACGGCTTTCCTGTTTTGCGACACCCAGTCGCTCACGGCCGTTGTCAGGTCGTTGGTATGGGTGGTGAGGTGCAGCCAGCGCACGATATACTCATAGAGCTTCTCAAACTGCGCAATCATGGGCGGAATGATGAAGTACACCATCAGTCCGATCACGGCGACCACGACGAGCATGGTGATGATGATGGCCAGCGCCCGTATGCGGACATGGAGCCGCACCTCGAAGAACTTGACCATCGGATAGAGCAGATAGGCAAAGAGCCAGGCTACGAAAAACGGCAGCAGGACGCTGCCCAGGTAGTTGACCACATATAGAACGGCAAAGACCATCAGGGTGATGATGGTCCAGCGTATGAATTTGTCGAAGGTGATTTTTTGTTCCAGCATAGGCGTTGACGGTCTTGGTGGGCAGTCGGGGCGACAGCGGTCAGAGGACAGGGCTACTTCTTCTCCTGTCCTGCCTTGCGGCGCAGTTCGCGCTGGTAGCACTCGCGGCACAGCGGCTCATACTCCGCCGCCTCGCCGAGCAGCACGCGCTTCTCGGCATCCACGATACGGTGGCTCACATAGGCCAGGCTGCCGCAGCGCACACAGATGGCATGCACCTTGGTCACCTCGTCGGCCACGGCCAGCAGGGCAGGTATCGGACCGAAGGGCACGCCCTTGAAGTCCATGTCGAGCCCAGCGATGATGACACGCACGCCGCGGTTGGCCAGTTCGTTGCAGACATCCACAAGCCCATCGTCAAAAAACTGCGCCTCGTCGATTCCCACCACATCGTTGTCGGCAGACAACAGCAGGATGCTGGCAGACGAGTCGACAGGCGTCGAAGGTATGGCATTGCGGTCGTGGCTCACCACGTCGTTGTCTGAATAGCGCACGTCGATGGAGGGCTTGAAGATCTCTACCGACTGGCGTGCAAACTTGGCACGGCGCATGCGGCGTATCAGTTCTTCGGTCTTGCCCGAAAACATCGAGCCGCATATCACTTCTATCCGTCCCGGGCGATGCACCTCACCCACTAAATTCTCTGTCATAATTGGTGCAAATGTACAAAGACGTTTTAAAAAATGCAAAGAAATCAGGGGCTTTTTTGCCGATGTAGAAGATTTAACTATCTTTGTGAGGACTATATGGGAACATTGTATATCGTGCCCACTCCGGTGGGCAACATGGAAGACATGACCCTGCGCGCCATCAGGATCCTGCGCGAGGCCGATGTCATACTGGCAGAAGACACACGCACGTCGGGCATCCTGCTCAAGCACTTCGACATCAGCAACAAGCTCATGTCGCACCACAAGTACAATGAGCACGGAACGACGGCCGCCGTCGTAGAGCGTCTGCGCGCCGGACAGACCGTCGCCCTCATCAGCGACGCCGGCACGCCGGGCATCAGCGATCCCGGCTTTCTGCTGGCCCGCGAGGCGGCCCGCGCCGGCGTCACCGTACAGTGTCTGCCCGGAGCCACGGCCTGCATACCGGCCATCGTTTCGTCGGGCCTGCCCTGCGACCGTTTCTGCTTCGAGGGATTCCTTCCGCAGAAGAAGGGGCGACAGACCCACCTCGAGTCGCTGCGCACGGAGACGCGCACCATGATCTTCTATGAGTCGCCCTACCGACTGGTCAAGACCCTCGGCCAACTGGCAGAGACCTTCGGCGAAGACCGCCCCGCCTCCGTCTGCCGCGAGATATCGAAGATACACGAGGAAAGCGTGCGGGGGACGCTCGCCGAACTGGTGGCCCACTTCACCGAGACCGCGCCCCGCGGCGAGATTGTCATCGTCGTGGGCGGTTGCCAGGAGAAGGAGAAGAAGCGCAAGGAGCGCACCCGCAAAGACCGCAGCGAGGATGCCGCCGCAGCACACATCAATGACGAAGAACAGGAATAAGCATTGCTTACAAACAAAATCCATACGACTATGAAGAAACTGATTTTTTTGGCGATAGGACTTGTCCTCATGACATTGTCCGGCTGTAAGGACGACCGCAAGCGTGCCGACCTGGCCGACATGCAGCAGAACGACTCTCTGCAAAGGATCATTGCCCAAAAAGACAACGAGATCAATGACATGATGGAAACCTTCAACCAGATAGAAGACGGCCTGCGTGAAATCACGGAAGCGGAAAACCGACTCAACGTGGTCAAGGACGGAGAAGGTACCAACAAGCGCAAACAGATCATCGAAAACATACAGTTCATCACCAACACGATGAAGCAGAACCGCGAGCTCATCGCCAAACTGCGCCAGCAGATGCGCGAGAGCAGCGTCAAGGGCGAGCAGATGCGCAAGGCCATCGACGGACTCGTACAGCAGCTCGACGAGAAAGACCAGCAGCTGCGCCAGCTGCGGGCCGAGCTCGACGCCAAGGACATACACATCGCCGAGCTCGACCAGACCATCGGCAACCTCAACCAGAGCGTGTCTGACCTGCGCTCCGAGTCGTCGCAGAAGACGGAGACCATCACCGCACAGGACAAGCAGCTCAACACGGCCTGGTTTGTCTTCGGCACCAAGAAGGAGCTCAAGGAGCAGAACATCATCGACGGCAGCCGCGTGCTGGAGTCCAACTTCAACAAGAGCTACTTCACAAAGATCGACATCCGCGTGGAGAAGGAGATCAAGCTCTACTCCAAATCGGCCAAGATCCTCACGATGCACCCCTCAAGCAGCTACACGCTCGACCGCGACGCCAACAAGCAGTACTCCCTGCGCATCACCAATCCGCAACTGTTCTGGTCGACGAGCAAATATCTCGTCATCCTCGTGAAGTGACGCGCCCCAAGGCGGCACACGAACGACTGACCAAAACTCTTCTGACTATCCCATAAAGGTGCGCCTACGGCAAGTAGCCCGGGCACACCTTTTTTCACATTATTATATAGGCGCAATGTTATAAGCGCAATGATATAGGCACGCACCCCCCAAAAGGCGCGCACCGCCTGACCCGAGAAAACCTGAACCAAAAACCATACGATGAAAACGACCCTACCCCACCTTGCCCTGACGGCCGCCCTGCTTCTCACGGGCGCAGCCACCACACTGCCCGCACGGGCACAACAGCTCTCCTACTGGTTTGACACCCCCACCACCCTACGCGGACAGGCCGTCTGGTACGGCGGACACCCCGAACAGTGGAAGGACGGACGGAAGCCCATCGCAGCAGGCGACACCAGCAACAACCCCGACCAGGAATGGGAGTCGAAATCGCTCCCCATCGGCAACGGCAGCCTCGGCGCCAGCATCCTGGGATCGGTGGAAGCCGAGCGCATCACGCTCAATGAGAAATCGCTGTGGCGCGGCGGACCGAACACGGCCAAGGGCGCCGACTACTACTGGAACGTCAACAAGCCGTCGGCCCACGTGCTCAAGGACATCCGCGACGCCTTCGCCGCCAACGACTGGGACAAGGCCGCCGAACTGACCCGCAAGAACTTCAACAGTACCGTACCCTACGAGGCATACAACGACACGCCGTTCCGCTTCGGCAGTTTCACGACCGCCGGCGAGATGTATGTCGAGACCGGACTGAGCGCCGTCGGCATGACCGGCTACCGGAGGGCACTGTCGCTCGACTCGGCCCTGGCCACCGTATCGTTCTGCAAGGACGGCGTGACCTACCGCCGCGAGTACTTCGCCAGTTATCCGGCCAACGTCATAGCCATGCGCTTCACGGCATCGCAGTCCGGAAAGCAGAACCTCACCCTGTCGTATGCCCCCAACCCCGTCTCCGAGGGCACGATGACCGCCGACGGCACCGATGCCCTGCTGTGGGACGCCCGGCTCGACAACAACCACATGGAGTACGCCATACGCATACGCGCCATACACCGGGGCGGCACGCTGAGCAACGCCGGAGGACGGCTCACCGTCAAGGATGCCGACGAGGTGGTATTCCTCATCACCGCCGACACCGACTACAAGGAGAACTTCTCGCCCGACTTCTCCGACCCGAAGACCTACGTGGGCACCGACCCCATAGCCACCACCAAAACATGGCTTACTGAGGCCACCGCCAAAGACTACGGCCGGCTGCTCCAGGAGCACTACGCCGACTACGCCCCGCTCTTCGGCCGCGTGTCACTGCATCTCGGCGGGGCAACCGCCGTACAGGACAAGCCCATCGACCGGCGCCTCGCCGACTACCGCAAGGGCGAGGCCGACCCGTACCTCGAACAGCTCTACTACCAGTTCGGACGCTACCTGCTCATCGCCTCCTCACGACCGGGCAACCTGCCCGCCAACCTGCAGGGCATATGGCACAACAACGTAGACGGGCCCTGGCGCGTAGACTACCACAACAATATCAATCTGCAGATGAACTACTGGCTGGCCTGCCCGACCAACCTCACGGAGTGCGAGCTGCCCCTCTTCGACTTCATCCGTGGACTCGTCAAGCCCGGCGAGCGCACCGCCAAGGCCTACTTCGGCACACGCGGCTGGACCACTTCGGTATCGGGCAACATCTTCGGCTTCACCACCCCGCTCGCCAGCGAGGACATGTCGTGGAACTTCTCCCCCTTTGCCGGACCGTGGCTCGCCACACACATCTGGGAATACTACGACTACACGCGCGACCGCAAATTCCTGCAGTCTGCCTACGACATCATCAAGGGCAGCGCCGACTTTGCCTCCGACTACCTGTGGCACCGCCCCGACGGCGTATACACGGCCGCCCCGTCGACCTCGCCCGAGCACGGACCGACTGACGAGGGCGCAACCTTCGCCCACGCCGTCATCCGCGAGATACTGATGGATGCCGTCGCCGCCAACAAGGCCCTCGGCGCCAGCGCCGCCGACCGCCGTACCTGGGAAGACGCCCTGCGGCATATCGCCCCCTACAAGATCGGACGCTATGGACAACTCATGGAGTGGTCGCGCGACATCGACGACCCCAAAGACGAGCACCGCCATGTCAACCACCTCTTCGGCCTGCACCCGGGCCACACCGTCTCGCCCATCACCACCCCCGATCTCGCTGCAGCAGCCAAGGTCGTGCTGGAGCACCGGGGCGACGGCGCCACCGGATGGTCGATGGGATGGAAGCTCAACCAGTGGGCACGCCTGCACGACGGCAACCACGCCTACACGCTCTACGGCAACCTGCTGAAGAACGGCACGCTCGACAACCTCTGGGACACGCACGCCCCCTTCCAGATAGACGGCAATTTCGGCGGCACCGCCGGCGTCACCGAGATGCTCATGCAGAGCCAGTCGGGCTGCATACACCTGCTCCCCGCCCTGCCCGACGCATGGGCCGAAGGGTCGGTCACCGGTCTCCGCGCCCGCGGCAACTTCACGGTCGACATCTACTGGGACGGCACCCGGCTCACCCGCGCCGTCGTACATTCGGGATCGGGCGAACCGTGCACCGTGCGCTACGGCTCGCTCACCTGCAAGTTCAAGACACAAAAAGGGAAAAAATACGAGGTGACCTTCACCGACAAGGGCGGCAAGGCGAAAGCCATCTGACAAGTCTCCCGGCTTTCAAACCGCCTCAATGACCGGATTGCCCGACGGATAATGGGCAGATCAACCGCCGGATAATAATCGGATTGCCCACCGGATAAATCCGTCCGGCAATCGTACAAAGGCCTTGTACGAACGCTACAAAGGCCTTGTACTGACGCTACAAAGCCTTTGTACTGACACTACAAGGCCCTTGTACGAACCGTACAAGGGCCTTGTAGCATTTCAAAAAAATGTCCACCCGCCGCCATATCGTCAGACCCGTCTACAAAAACACCGCAACGGTCTGATTTTCAAGCAAAAGCAAAAGGCTATACTCTACCCTCTCCGGGCACGGAAAAAGTCCTGCATGAGCGAGCGGCACTCCTCCTCCAGCACACCGCCCACAATCTCCGCCTTGGGGTGCATGGCCTTCGGCGCATAACGGGCGAAACCGCGTTTCTCGTCGGCCGCCCCATAGACGATACGCGAGATCTGCGCCCACCCTATGGCCCCGGCACACATCACGCACGGTTCGACAGTGACGTAGAGGGTGCAGTCCTGCAGATACTTGCCGCCAAGGTATCCCGCCGCCGACGTGATGGCCTGCATCTCGGCATGGGCCGTCACGTCGTGGAGGGTCTCCGTGAGGTTGTGGGCACGCGCAATGATACGGCCTTGCGACACGACCACCGCCCCGACCGGTATCTCACCGGATGAATAGGCGGCCTGCGCCTCGGCAATGGCCTTGCGCATAAACTGTTCGTCGATCTGTTGCTGGGAATTTTCCATAGTCGGTAATGTTTGTTGGGTGACAGTGTTCGGGTGACGGTGCAAAGTTACGACTTTCATTTTTTACAACCACTGCGGCCGCAAAATAAGTTGGGGATAAAATTGTGCCTATCGCCATTTTGTGCTACCTTTGTACAACATCTTATGGCAAGACACAACGATACCGGAAAATGGGGCGAAGACCTGGCCGTGGCCTACCTGCACGACCAGGGCTACACCATACGCGAACGCGACTGGCGGGCCGGACACCGCGACATCGACATCGTCGCCGTCACGCCCGACAACATGACCGTCGTGTTCATCGAGGTGAAGACACGCACCTCCGACGTGATACTCCGTCCGGAAGACGCCGTCGACATACGCAAGATACGCAATCTTGCCTACGCCGCCAACCAGTACGTCAAGATGCACGACGTGCGCGAAGAGCTGCGGTTTGACATCATCTCCGTCGTCGGCGAGAACAAAGACGTGGCGCAGGTGGAACACATCGCCGACGCATTCAATCCTCTACTGGCATTCTGATGAACAGCGACAGACGTATCATAAAGTTGCAAAGTGTAGGTTCGACCAATGATTTTTTGCGCGAACAGGGGCATAATTATACAGAACCCATGGTCATCGCACAAGCCGGCTATCAATCTGCCGGGCGCGGACAGGGCACCAACCGCTGGGAAAGCGCTCCGGGCAAGAACCTGCTCTTCTCCCTTCTCGTACATCCCGGGAGCGTCGACGTGCGCCGGCAGTTCGTACTGTCCATGGCGGGAGCACTGGCCGTGGGCGACGCTTTGGCTTCCTACACCGGGGGCATCAGCCTGAAGTGGCCCAACGACGTGTACTGGAACGACCGCAAGATCAGCGGCACGCTCATCGAGACCTCCCTGGCCGGAAGCGCCGTCAAGGACTGCATCTTCGGCATCGGCATCAATGTCAACCAGCAGACGTTTGTCAGCGACGCGCCCAATCCGGTGTCGCTCTACCAGATACTCCACCGCGAGACCGACATCGACGAGGTGCTCTCACGCGTGCTCGACGCCTTTGCGCACTACTACGCCCAAGTGACGGCAGGCGCCTACGGCGACATCTCGCGTCTCTACCACGAGCGGCTGTACCGCCGCGACGGCGCGCATGCCTTCCGCGACAGCGAGGGCACGTTCACGGCCCGCATCTCGCATGTGGAAGACGACGGCCACCTCGTGCTGCGCGACACCGGCGGAAACGAGCGGAGGTACGCCTTCAAGGAAATCAACTACATCATATAAGAAACAATGGCTAAATTCAAGAGAATTCTCCTCAAACTCAGCGGCGAAAGCCTCATGGGCAAACAGAGTTTCGGCATCGACCCCGTGCGTCTGGGCGAATACGCCGAGCAGATCAAGGAAGTGCACGGCATGGGCGTGCAGATCGGCATCGTCATCGGCGGCGGCAACATCTTCCGCGGACTCAGCGGAGCCAGCAAGGGCTTCGACCGCGTGAAGGGAGACCAGATGGGCATGTGCGCCACGGTGATCAACTCGCTCGCACTCAGTTCGGCACTCGGCGCCATCGGCGTGAAGACCAAGGTGCTGACCGCCATCCGCATGGAGCCCATCGGCGAGTTCTACTCCAAGTGGAAAGCCATCGAGGCCATGGAGGCCGGCTACGTGTGCATCTTCTCCGCCGGCACCGGATCGCCCTACTTCACCACCGACACCGGATCGTCGCTGCGCGGCATCGAGATAGAGGCCGACGTGATGCTCAAGGGCACCCGCGTCGACGGCATCTACACGGCCGACCCCGAGAAAGACCCCACCGCCACCAAGTTTGCCGACATCACCTACGACGAGATCTACACCCGCGGACTGAAGGTCATGGACCTCACCGCCACCACCATGTGCAAGGAAAACGACCTGCCCATCTACGTCTTCAACATGGACATCGTCGGCAACCTCAAGAAGGTGATGGACGGCGAAGAGATCGGCACGCTCGTACACAACTGACCGCCGGCATCCGCCGCCACTTGCGACATACGGCAGAAGAAAGCCAGACCCACGAAGATTTTTTGGCCTACGCCAAGGAAAATCGTCCGTGGGTTTGGCTTTTTTTTCGTAACTTTGCAGAAATGCGCAGACCGCTCCGCACACCGCACGGAAAGAGGTCTGCGGCAAGCCGAACAAGCACGACCACATGGGACAGACACAACGCCAGATATCATTCGAGGTACTTCCGCCGCTCAAAGGCTACGGCACCGCTTCGCTCTTCTCTACGATAGACCGCCTGCGGGAATACCAGCCCACCCACATCAACATCACCACCCATCACAGTGAATACGTCTACCGCGAGACCGAAGGCGGGCAGTACGAGCGTCTGCGCATACGCCGCCGCCCGGGCACTGTCGCCATCGCCGCCAGCATACAGGAGAAGTACGGCATACCGGTCATTCCCCACGTGATATGCAGCGGAGCCACCGTCGAGGACATCGAGTACGAACTGCTCGACCTGCAGTTTCTCGGCATCGGGCGCGTACTGCTGCTGCGCGGCGACAAGGCCCGCGAGGACAGCCGGTTCATACCCACCCCCGGCGGACACGCCCACACGACCGACCTCATACGGCAGGTCAACCGGTTCAACGAGGGCTTCTTCGCCGACGAATCGCCCATGAAGCATCCCGGCCGCCCCTTCGTCTACGGTGTGGCCGCCTACCCCGAGAAGCACGAGGAAGCTCCCAATATCGAGATGGACATGGCCTACCTCAAGGAGAAACAGGACCTCGGGGCATCCTACGCCGTCACCCAGCTCTTCTACGACAACCGCAAGTACTTCGACTTCGTGGCCAAGGCACGCGCCCAGGGCATCACCATCCCCATCATCCCCGGCATCAAGCCCTTCGCCAAGCTCTCGCAGCTGACCGTCGTGCCGAAGACCTTCCACTGCGACCTGCCGCAGGAGCTGGCACAGGAAGCCCTCCGCTGCAAGACCGACGACGACGCCAAGGCCCTCGGCATAGAGTGGTCGACCGCACAGTGCCGCGAGCTCTACGAGTCTGGCGTACCCCAGATACATTTCTACACGATGTCGGCCGTCGACTCGGTGGCCGAAGTGGCCCACCGGCTGCTCTGACCGCCGTCACCCGGTCAAAGGCCCCGACAAAAGTATCCGACAAAAGAAGAAGAAAAAGACATGACATTCGACGAAGTGATAGGACAAGCCGACGCGAAAGCCCGCCTGGCGCAGCTCATCGACGAGAACCGCGTGCCCCACGCCCTGTTGCTCTGCGGACCTACGGGCTGCGGCAAGATGGCCATGGCGCTCGCATTTGCCTCGCGCCTGCTGGGCGACAGTCCGCTGCTGCGCCATTGGGGACACCCCGACCTGCACTTCACCTTCCCCACCATCAAACTGCCCAGCATGGGATCAGAACACCAGCCCGTGAGCAACGACTTCATCGGTGCGTGGCGCGAGATGCTCAGCCACGGCCCCTACTTCTCCTTCGAGCAGTGGATGGCCGCCATGAAGGGCGAAAACCAGCAGGCCATCATCACCGGAGGAGAAAGCGACGAACTGACCCGCCGCCTCTCCATGAAGTCAAGCCAGGGCGGATACAAGATCAGCATCATCTGGATGCCGGAGCGCATGAACGGCACCAGCGCCAACAAACTGCTCAAGCTCATCGAGGAGCCGCCGCAGCACACCGTCTTCATCATGGTCAGCGAAGCCCCCGAGCAACTGCTCGACACCATACGCAGCCGCACACAGCGCATCGACCTCAAGCGCATCGGCAGCCAAGACATCGCCGAAGCACTCGTCGCCAGGCGAGGCATCGATCCCGACACCGCACAACGGGTGGCACGCATCGCAAACGGCAGCTGGCTGGCCGCCATCCAGACCCTCGACGCAGGCAACGAGAACCGCCTGTTCTTCGACCTCTACGCCATGCTCATGCGCATGGCCTACGGACGCCGCCTGCAGGAGCTCAAGAAGTGGTCTGAAAGCGTGGCCGCCTTCGGACGCGAAAAGCAGAAGCGCATGCTCGCCTACTTCAACCGCATGACACGCGAAAACTTCATGTACAACTTCCGCACGCCGGAGCTCAACTACATGACGGAAGAGGAAGAGCGCTTCGCCACCAATTTCTCCCCCTTTGTCAACGAGGCCAACGTCATCGGCATGTCAGAACTCCTGGAGAAGGCCCAGCACGACATCGGACGCAACGCCAACGCCAAGATCGTATTCTTCGACCTGGCCCTGCAGATGATCATCCTCCTCAGACTGAAAGTATAAGACCGCCGACCCCTACGCCCACTACAAGAACATACCCACCATATATACCCACCATATATACCCACCATATATAGCATATGACTGATTTCAAGGACATGAAGTTCAAGATATCCCGAGGCTGCGGCCGCGGGCTCTGCCACCGCGCCTGCGGACGGCAAGACAAACAACTCAACACCTACGACTGGCTGGAAGACATCCCGGGCAACACGGACACCACCGACCTCGTAGAAGTGCAGTTCAAGAACACACGCAAAGGCTTCTACCACAACGTCAACCACCTCGACCTCAAGAAGGGTGACACCGTGGCCGTGGAAGCCAGCCCCGGACACGACATCGGCGTCGTCACGCTGACAGGACAGCTCGTCAAACAGCAAGTCAAGAAAGCCAACCTCAAGTCGCCCGACGACATCAAGCGCGTGTACCGCATCGCCAAGCCCGTCGACATGGAGAAGTACCACGAGGCCAAAAGCCGCGAGCACGGCACCATGATACAGAGCCGGCAGATAGCCAAAGACCTCGGACTGCAGATGAAAATCGGCGACGTGGAGTACCAGGGCGACGGCAACAAGGCCATCTTCTACTATATCGCCGACGAGCGCGTAGACTTCCGGCAGCTCATCAAGGTGCTCGCCGAGACCTTCCACGTGCGCATCGAGATGAAGCAGATCGGCGCACGCCAGGAAGCGGGACGCATCGGAGGAACCGGACCCTGCGGCCGCGAACTGTGCTGCGCCACATGGATGAAAAACTTCGTCAGCGTCAGCACCAACGCCGCACGCATACAGGACATATCGCTCAACCCGCAGAAACTCGCGGGCATGTGCGCCAAACTGAAATGCTGCCTCAACTATGAGGTGGACGACTACCTGGAGGCCAGCCGGAAAGTACCGGCCAAGGACATCATCCTCCAGACCATGGACAACGACTACCACCTCTTCAAGTCAGACATCCTCGCAGGAGAGGTGACCTACTCTACCGACAAGGGCATCGCCGCCAATCTCGAGACCATCAGCGTAGAACGCGCACACGAGGTGATCGCCATGAACAAGCGCGGAGAAAAGCCCCTCTCCCTCCTAGAAGACGGCAAGGCCAAAGAGCCCGAGCGCCCGGCCGACCTTCTGGCCGATGCCGACCTGAGCCGCTTCGACAAGCGCAAGAAAAAGAAGAAGAACAACCGCGACAAAGCTGCCCAGCCCAAGACTGACAAAGCCGCCCAGCCCAAGGCCGACACTGCCGCCGCCCCCGCACAAGGCGGAGAAAAGCGCGACCGCAAACCGCAAAAGCAGCAGCGACAGGGCGACCGCCCCGCACGCCAGCACAAAGACAAGCAGCAGCGACAGCCCAAGGACAACAACCGCCAGCCACGGCCGGCAGACAAACGCAAGTCCGAAGACAGACCGGCTCCCAAGGGCGACAAGCCGCAGCCCAAGGGCGACAAAGCACCGTCAAAGGGCGACAAGCCGCAAACTGCGCCGACCGACAACACACAAGCATGAGAACAATGACCCTACTGGCGGTGACGGCCATAGCCGTCACCGCCTCGCTTTCATCCTGCAACGACAAGAAGGTGTACGACCACTACGAGCATACGCCCCTTGCCGGATGGGAGAAAAACGACCGTCTGTCATTCAGCATACCCGCCGCAGAGGAAGACGGCGTCTACACGACCGAGCTCGGACTGAGAATCAACGCCACCTACCCCTTCATGGGACTGACCCTCATCGTCGACCAGCACATTCTCCCGGCCGACACCACCCTGTCTGACACCCTGCACTGCGACCTCATCGACACCAACGGCAACACACGCGGACAAGGCGTCAACCTCTACCAGTACCGGTTCCGCATCGGCGAGCACCCCCTGCACCAGGGCGACTCGCTGCAGGTGAGCGTGCGGCACGACATGAAGCGCGAGATCCTGCCCGGCATCAGCGACATCGGACTGATCGTAGAGCGAAAATAAGCAAGGGCAGGCATACGCCCAAAATCAAAGCGGGCCGTTCCAGTAGTCGGAACGGCCCGCTTTGACTTTTGGGACATATGCCGCCGTACCGCTACGACTGCACCATATTGCGCCCGGCATCGATGCGCAGAAAGATAAAGAGGAGCAGCGTGAAACCCCACAGCGACGAGCCTCCATAACTGAAGAACGGCAGCGGGATACCGATGACAGGTGTCAGTCCGAGCACCATGCCCACATTGATGAACACATGGAAGAGGAACACGCTCACCACACAATACCCATACACGCGGCCGAACTTGAACGGCTGCCGCTCGGCCAAGTGCACCAGCCGGAGGATGAGCAGCAGAAAGAGCAGCAGCACGCCGGCCGAACCGAGAAAGCCTTCCTCCTCGCCGACGGTGCAGAAGATGAAGTCGGTGTCCTGCTCGGGCACAAACTTGAGCTTCGTCTGCGTACCGTTGAGAAAGCCCTTGCCCTTCAGTCCGCCCGACCCGATGGCGATCTCGCTCTGGTGGACATTGTAGCCCGCACCGGCCAAGTCCTCGTCGAGCCCGAGCAGCACGTTGATGCGCACACGCTGGTGCGGCTCCATCACATCGTTGAGCACATAGTCGGCGGAATAGAAGAACACGGCCGAGCCCAATGCAAACAGCGTGATGTAGAAGTAGGTACGTATGCGCGTGCGCAAGCCGACAACGGCCAGATAGCCGATGGTGAACAGGCACAGGCCCAACTGCACCCACGTCACGTCGAAAGGTATGACAAACTCGGAGAACAGCAGGGCCAGCACGGTCAGGCCGAGTCCGTAGCCGAGTATGGTCCAGAAGGTACGGCGGTCGCGACAGTAGGACTTCACCATGAAGGCGGTGAACACCTCGATGAGCAGCAGCACGACAAACTTGCCCACCGACGTGGGCGTATCCCACAGCAGCACCTGCTCATACTTGATGCCGACAACGAAATACACGACCATGGCCACACCGGTAAACAGTACGCTGCCCGGCATGCCCTCGCGGTAGAACATCAGAAAGAAGGACACGTAGACCAGCGCCGAGCCGGTCTCGCGCTGCCCCACGATGCACAGCATCGGTATGAAGACGATGGCCATCGCAGCGGCGAAATGCTTCCATCGGTGTATGTCAAACCCATAGACCGACATAAACTTGGCCAGGGCCAGGGCCGTGGCAAACTTGCCGAACTCCGCCGGCTGCAGGCGTATCGGGCCCAAGACGATCCAGGAGTGCGAACCTTTGATGTCGTGCGGATTGAATATCGTGGCAAAGAGCAGGAGCAGCAATATGCCGTAGATGATGTACGAGAAGGTATCGAAGAAGCGGGTGTCCATCATCAGTATGACAAAGCCGAGGCATATCGAGGTGCAGATCCATACGATCTGCATGCCCGACCGGGTGCCCAAACTGAAAATGTCGTTGTCGCCATAGGTATAGCTGGCACCGCAGATGCTGATCCATCCGAACACCATCAGGGCCACATAGATCATGATGGTCCACCAGTCTACCGTACGCAACGTACTCTGTTGTCTGTCTACTTGCTGCATGAAGGCTTGTCGTTTTGCATTCATTAAAGGCGTGTTCTAAAAATTCCACGCATGATCAAATTCTATTTTGACGGGTATGCTTTAGAACCCGCCTAAATACCGCCCTTGCCTTTCCGGGCCGTACCCGTGGAATCGGCCGGATGTTTACGGCCCTTCGAGGAGGAGGAAGAAGAGGAGGAAGATGCCGCTGCGCCGGTCTCTGTGGTACCGAAGAAGCGCTTGCCGTAGCCGATGCGCTTCTTCTGCATCTCCGAGGCGCGCGCCTCGCTCGCGGGCGAGAGTTTGCCGTGCAGGTACTGCTCCATCATCAGTCCGCCGATGGGCACACCGTAGTTGGCGCCCCATCCGCCGTTCTCCACATAGACGGCAATGGCGATCTTGGGATTGTTCATCGGGGCGAAACCCATGAATACGGAGTGGTCGCGTCCGCGGTTCTGCGCCGTACCCGTCTTGCCGCAAGGCACAAAGTCATAGCCGCGCAGGGCGGCACACGTACCCCGGAGAGCCGACTCGCGCATACCGGCGACCACATAGTCGTAAGCCCGGCGCGAAGCCTTGGTATAGTGACGGTGGGCGTAGGCCGTATCGAGCGGTTCGCCCTGCACCTTGCGCACCACGTGCGGAGCGTAATAGTAGCCGCGGTTGGCGATGGTGGCGCCGAGATTGGCAATCTGCAGCGGCGTGAGCGTCACCTCGCCCTGTCCGATGGAGATGCTGACGACGGTCAGTCCGTTCCACGACCCGTGGTAGTTGCGGTCGTAGTACCCGGCATTGGGTATCATGCCGCGCTTTTCGCCGGGCAGGTCGATGCCGAGCCGGTAGCCGAAGCCCATGCTCACCATATAGTCGCGCCATACGTCCATCGCCCCCTGCGCGTTGCCGTACTTGCTACGGTTGCCGAGCATATAGTACAGTCCCCAGCAGAAGTAGCCGTTGCAGGAAGTGCAGATGGCGTTGACCAGATTGATGGGAGAGGCATGGCCGTGGCAACCCACATGCAGGCCCTTGCAATAGAATCCGTGATGGCAGGGGAACATCGTGCCGGGCGTGATGATGCCTTCGGTCATGTAGGTGAGGGCCTGTGAGGTCTTGAAGGTAGAACCGGGGGGATACATACCCATGATACTGCGGTTGAGCAGCGGTTTCCAGGAGTCGTGCGAGAGTATGCGGTGGTTTTTGCCGCGCTGGCGGCCCACCATGATGCGGGGGTCGTAACTGGGCGAGGAAACCATCGCCAGCACCTCTCCGGTGCTCGGCTCGATGGCGACGATACTGCCGATCTTGCCTTCAAGCAGACGCTCGCCGAGCGCCTGCAGCTTGAGGTCGATGCTGAGCGTAAGGTTCTTGCCCGCCACCGGACGGCGGTCGTACTTGCCGTCCTGGTATTGGCCCTGTATCCTGCCGCGGGCGTCGCGCAGAAGGATCTGCACGCCCTTCTCGCCGCGGAGCTGCTTCTCGTAGTATTTCTCCACGCCGAGCTTGCCGATATAGTCGCCGGGCTGGTAATACTCGTCGTCCTCGATGTCGCTGGGCGACACCTCGCCGACATCGCCGAGCACGTGGGCCATGTAGGGATACCGGTACTGGCGTATGCTGCGGCGCTGCACGTAGAAGCCGGGGAAGCGGAAGATCTTTTCCTGGAAGAAGCTGAACTCCTCGTTGGGCAGCTGGCTCATGAAGAGCTGCTGCGTATAGCGCGAGTAGCCGGGATTCTTCATCGGGTCCTTGATGTCGGCCATGCGCTGGATGAAAAATTCCTTGGTGATGCCGAGCGTGCGGCAGAAGTCGGCCGTATCGATACGTCCGCTCTCCTCGTTCATCACGACCATGATGTCGTAGGCCGGCTGGTTGTATACCAGCAGCTGCCCGTTGCGGTCGGTGATGGTGCCGCGCGAGGGATACTCTATCTTCTTGAGGAAGGCGTTGCTGTCGGCATTCTTCTTGTAGTCGTCGCTCATCAGCTGCAGGGTAAACAGGCGGATGATGTACACCAGCACAATCGTCACGGCCACGCCGCTGATGACCCAGCGCCGCTTCTCAAGGTTGAAGTCGCTCATTTATCTCCTCCTCAGATTTTCGATGACCAGAATCAGAATATAGGTCAGCGCGAAACTTCCGCCGACACTCTCCACCCACTGCAGCCAGTTGAAGAAATTGAAGGCTTCGAGCGTGAAGTAGACCAGAATGTACACAAGGACAAGGATGAGCGAGTAGACTACATACTTGCCGAAGCCCAGCGAGCGGAACGACGGCAGCAGGTCATCGGCACTCTCGCGGGTGACAAAGAGCTCGAGCACATAGGGCTGAAGAAATCCCACCAGCGTCATCGCCCCGGTGCTGACCCCGGGCGTGTCGGAGAAGGAGTCGACACCCAGTCCCATGGCGAAGCACCACAGCAGAACGGCCCAACGGGGCATGCCGCGCCTCAGCGGGAGGGCGAAGTAGACATACAGCAGGGGCATGGCGCAGTCGAAGAGACGGATATGGTTGAGCACCAGCACCTGAGCCAACAATAGAATGAGGAAGAACGCTACGTTCTTGAGTATATTGATGTTCATTGACCCGTAATCGTTATAGGGTGGTTCTTTTAGGATGTGGGAATATTTGCCAAAGCCCCACCGGACGGTCTACTCGCGCACGCGGATGGAGTCTTCGGCGGCACGGAGCAGCTGCAGCTTCTCATCCATCGCCTTGTCGTTGATGACGCACACGTCGCGCAAACGCCCGAAATCGGTGGAAAGCTTCACCTTGACTCTGTAGGAAAGTCCGTCGGCCGAATTGTAGGCGTGCATGATGCGGCCGATCATGACACCGGGAGGGAAGACGGAGGAGTATCCGCTCGTGACCACCCAGTCGCCCAGACGGAAACGGGCATGGCGGGGTATGTCGTCCATGTAGGCCTCATCGGCCGCTCCACCCGTCCAGTGCAGGTATCCGAAATATCCGCGGCCCCTGATGGCACAGCTGATATTGGAGACGGTACTGAGCACGGGTATGACCACAGAGTAGTGGCTCGACGAGAGATAGACGATGCCCACGATGCCTGTACCGCAGACCACGCCCATATCCTTGCGTACGCCGTCGGCTTCGCCCTTGTCGATGGTGATGAAGTTGTTGAGCCGGTCGAGCGAGTTGCTCACGACCTTGGCCGGCACGACATCGAAGCCGGCGTACAGGTTGCCGGCCGTCTTCCGCAGCGCCAGCGAGTCGCCCGACTGGCTGACGAGCTGGCGCGACAGGGTTTCCACCTGCCTTTCGAGAAGGACATTGCGCTCGGTGAGTTTCTCGTTGACCTCGGCCAAGGAGAAATACTGGTCGACGGCCGAGCGCCAGGCATATACCTGGCCCGTGACAGCGTTGGCAGAAGAGAACCATACGCTGCCCTGGTAACTGTTGTAGCGGAACAACAGGACGAAACTGAGGACTTCGAGCACAACGAAGAGAAACCAGTGGTTGTGCCGCGCCAGAAAATCGAAAAGATTGCGCATATACGAATAATGGCGTATTCTAAGCGTGTTGCAAGCGTGTTCCAAAATTCATAACGAACCGTATGGGGCCGCCCGCCGCTCTACGGCGGGAGAATGTCCCACACGGTCCGCTATAGGAACAGATCGCTTTTTCTGTTGATGTTTGTGTCTGTACAAACACCGTTTACCGCATCAGGAAAGAGAACTTGTCTACGTTCTTCAGTGCGATGCCTGCACCCTTGGCCACACTGTGGAGGGGATCCTCGGCGATGTGGAAGGGGATGTTGATCTTGTCGGTCAGACGCTTGTCAAGTCCGCGGAGCAGGGCACCGCCGCCGGAGAGGTAGATACCGTTCTTCACGATGTCGGCGTACAGTTCGGGCGGCGTGTTCTCGAGGGCGGAGAGGACGGCGTTCTCGATCTTGGCCACGGTCTTGTCGAGGCAGTGGGCGATCTCCTGGTAGCATACGGGCACCTCCATGGGAAGTGCGGTGATGCGGTTGGGGCCGTGCACGACGAAGTCTTCGGGGGCGTCGTCGCCCAGCTCGGTGAGGGCAGAGCCCACATGTATCTTGATGCGCTCGGCCATACGCTCGCTGACCTTGACATTGTGCTGGCGGCTCATGTACTCCTGGATGTCGGCCGTCAGGTCGTCGCCTGCGGTACGGATGGAGTTGTTTGACACGATGCCTCCCAGCGAGATGACGGCAATCTCGGTGCTGCCGCCGCCGATGTCGACGATCATGTTGCCCTCGGGGGCTTCGACATCGATGCCGATACCGATGGCGGCCGCCATCGGTTCGAATATCAGATAGACGTCGCGTCCGTCTGCATGCTCGGCAGAGTCACGCACGGCGCGCAGCTCCACCTCAGTAGAACCGGAAGGCACGCCGATGACCATGCGCAGCGACGGGGAGAACAGGCGGCTGCCTGTGTGCACCATCTTGATGAGTCCGCGCATCATCTGCTCGCAGGCCGTGAAGTCGGCGATCACGCCATCGCGCAGCGGACGCACGGTGCGGATGTTGTCGTGTGTCTTCTCGTACATCATCTTGGCCTTGGCGCCCACGGCGATCATCTTGTCGGTGCGGCGGTCAAGGGCCACAACTGAAGGCTCGTCGACCACAATCTTGTCATCGCTGACAATGATGGTGTTGGCCGTTCCGAGGTCCATTGCGATTTCCTGAACGAATGAAAAGAATCCCATTTGTTGATTTTATCGTTTGTTTCTGTTTTGGATTACATCGGGGGCGGGACCCGTCCGCAAGCGGCACGCTCTGCCCCGCGCCTCCCTATACGCTGATTACTTGCAGAACCACTCGTGGATGGCCGTGTCGTAGTGGCTGCTCACGCCGAAAGCGCGCTCGGCGAATATCTTGCGGTCTTCGATGTCGGTCTGCGCGCCCTTGCGGTTGAGCAGTTCGAGCAGCACGCCGTACTCGGCCTTGCTGGGCACGATGACCACGTCCTTGAAGTTCTTTGCTCCGGCACGGATGAGCGAGATGCCGCCGATGTCTATCTTCTCGATGATGTCGGCATCGGAAGCGCCGCTGGCCACGGTCTGCTCGAAGGGATAGAGGTCGACGATGACGAGGTCGATGGCGGGAATGCCGTACTCCTGCATCTGTGCGACGTCGCCCTCATTGTCGCGGCGGGCAAGGATACCTCCGAACACTTTGGGATGGAGGGTCTTCACGCGTCCGCC
>CAVHOL010000048.1:0-8764 GCA_963637655.1 bacterium
ATAGTTGCTAATGGTTGTTTATAAGCAGTTATTTTCCGATGCAAAAGTGCTTGAAAATGTTGTTGAGGGTCTCTTGTGGAGTGATGCGGCCATTGCCTGTGATATCGGCGAGATGGTCGAGGACGATGCGGAGGTCTTCGGCGATCAGGTCGCCGCTGAGATTGTCTGCCATTGAGGAAATCACACGGGTGAGGGAGTCGTGGGCGGTCAGCAGGGCATGGTAGTGGCGTGTCGAGGTGACGATGACGTCGTTCTCGGTGAATTCGGGGATGGCGGCAGCATTGACGATTTCCTTTTCGAGTGTGGAGACGTTGTAGCCGGTTTTGGCGCTGATGGATACGAAGGAGATGTTCGGACCGGACGTTTCGGCGGGGATTTTGTCTTTGAGGGTGGGGGAGGGGAGGGCGTCGCACTTGTTGCGTACGATGATGATCTTTTTGTCAGCCGAGTATCGGGCAATCATCTCCTTGTCTTCTGCGCTGTATTCGTCGCGGTCGGTCAGCCAGAGTACGATGGCCGCTTCCGATAGTTTCTTGTAGGTGCGCTCGATGCCGATGTTCTCCACCACGTCATCTGTCTGCCGCAGTCCTGCGGTGTCGATGAAGCGGAAGGTGATGCCGCCGATATTCACGGTATCCTCGATCACGTCGCGTGTGGTGCCGTGTATGTTGCTCACGATGGCTTTCTCCTCGTGCAGCAGACGGTTGAGGAGGGTGCTTTTGCCTACATTGGTGCGGCCGATGATGGCGACGGGTATGCCCTGCTTGATGGCGTTGCCCGTTTCGAACGAATGGGCGAGCCGGAGTACTTTCTCGTCTATTGTTTTGGCGAGATGCAGCAGTTGGGTGCGGTCGGCAAATTCCAGGTCCTCGTGGTCGGAGAAATCGAGTTCCAGTTCAAGGAGGGAGGTCATCTTGAGCAGCTGGTTGCGCAGCTGGGCCAGTTCGTTGCTGAAGTGGCCGCGCAGTTGGCTCATTGCCATCCTGTGTGTGGCCTTGTTGGTCGATGCGATAAGGTCTGCTACAGCTTCGGCCTGTGCAAGGTCCATCTTTCCGTTGAGGTAGGCGCGTTGCGTAAATTCGCCGGGTGCGGCCATGCGTGCTCCGGCATCGATGAGCAGTTGAAGGACGTGCTGCAGGATGTATGCCGAACCGTGGCAGGAGATCTCGACGGAGTCTTCTCCCGTATAGGAGTGTGGGGCGCGGAATATGCTTACCAGCACCTCGTCTATCTCTTCGCCTTCCAGACCGGTGATGTGTCCGAAGGCGATGGTGTAGGGCGGACGTCGGCTCAGGGCGGGTGAGGCGCCTTGTGGCTTGAACACTTGGTCTGCGATGTCAAAAGTGTGCGGTCCTGACATTCTTATAGTGCCGATGGCTCCGCCGGGAGCGGTGGCAATGGCGCATATGGTGTCTTGGTTGTGTGTCATGTGGTCGGATGTATGGCGGGGTGTCGGTTTCTGAAAAATAGAAAGGCCGAAAGCGTATGACTTTCGGCCTTCGTCAGAAGAGGTACCTAGCAGAGTCGAACTGCTCTACACGGTTTTGCAGACCGTTACCTAACCGATCGGCCAAGGTACCATTTTCTTTTAAGCGAGTGCAAAGGTATTATAAAAAAATGAGGCCGCCAAATTTTTCCCCGACTATTTTTTGTGCGGGCATGCAATTTCCCCTTTTCTTTTCTTCTTGCGTGTGTGCTTGTCGTGTTGTGCGCGCATCATCTGCTCCTTTATGGCGCAGCCTTCGCATCCGTAGCACCGGCTCTGCGCATCGCGCCACGTACGCACAATCCTCAGTATGGCGTAGACGACGGCCATGCCGAGGATTGCCGTGACGGCGATGTATTGTGCTACCATGGGGACTATGCGTATCACGCATTGAAAAGGGGGTAGTCGTGCATGGTCTCGTTGACCTGCCGGCGGACATCGGCTATGACCTGTTCGTCGTCGGGGTGGTCGAGCACGCGCTCAATGAGCTGGGCTATCAGCGGCATCATGTCTTCCTTGACGCCGCGTGTCGTGATGGCGGGGGTGCCGAGACGGATGCCGGAGGTCTGGAAGGCGCTGCGTGTGTCGAACGGTACCATGTTTTTGTTGCAGGTGATGTCGGCGGCTACAAGGGCGCGTTCAGCCACTTTGCCGGTCAGGTCGGGATATTTCGAGCGCAGGTCTACCAGCATGGAGTGGTTGTCGGTGCCGCCGCTTACTATATCGAATCCGCGTGCCATGAGTGCTTCTGCGAGTATGGCGGCATTCTTCTTCACCTGCTTGGCATAGGTCTTGAACGACGGCTGCAGTGCCTCGTGGAAGGCGACCGCTTTGGCGGCAATGACGTGCTCGAGCGGTCCGCCCTGTATGCCGGGGAATACGGCACTGTTGATGAGCTGGCTCATCATCTTGACAACGCCTTTGGGTGTGGTCAGTCCCCAAGGGTTTTCGAAGTCCTTGCCCATGAGGATGACGCCGCCGCGCGGTCCGCGAAGGCTCTTGTGGGTGGTTGTGGTCACGATGTGGGCGTATTCGACGGGATTTTTCAGCAGTCCGGCGGCTATCAGTCCGGCGGGGTGGGCCATGTCTATCATGAGCAGCGCTCCTACTTTGTCGGCGATGTCGCGCATGCGTTCATAGTCCCACTCCCTGCTATAGGCAGATCCGCCGCCGATGATCAGGCGCGGATGGCATTCCAGGGCGAGGCGTTCCATCTCGTCGTAGTCTACGCGTCCGGTCTCCTTCTTGAGGTGATAGGCTACCGGGTGGTAGAGTATGCCGCTGGTGTTGACCTGGCTGCCGTGGCTCAGATGGCCTCCCATCGACAGGTCGAGTCCCATGAATGTGTCGCCGGGACGGAGTACGGCCAGCAGTACGGCTGCATTGGCCTGTGCGCCGCTGTGGGGCTGTACGTTGGCAAACTCGGCCCCGAAGAGCTGCTTTACCCGTTCGATGGCCAGTGTCTCGATCTCGTCTACCACCTCGCAGCCTCCGTAATACCGTTTGCCCGGAAGGCCTTCGGCATATTTGTTGGTGCAGTAGGATCCCATGGCCTGCATCACCTCGTCGCTGACAAAATTTTCTGAGGCGATGAGTTCCATGCCCTTGAGCTGGCGCTGGTGTTCGCGCTCTATCAGGTCGAATATCTTGAAGTCTTTTTCCATAGTCATGTGGCTACACGAGTTCTACGTTGTTGATGTCCTGTTCCTTGTCGCAGTAGTGGCATTTCAGTATGCCGTGTGTCTTGTCGACGACGTGGAAGACGGTCTGCATCGGTTCGTTGTTGGTGATGCACTTGGGGTTGTTGCACTTGACGATGCCGTGCAGCTCGTCGGGTGTCTCTACCGTCTTTTTCTCCACGACCTCATAGTTGCGGATGATGTTGAGCACTACCTTTGGGGCGACGACAGACAGGCGCGAGATCTCCTCGTCGGTGAAAAATTTGTCGGACACCTTGATGATGCCTTTGCTGCCGATTTTCTTGGAAGGGTAGTTGTAGCCGATGGTCACTGGGGTCGTAAGGTGCTGCAGTCCGAGCAGATTGGCCACGGCGTAGGTCTTTTGTGCCGGTATATGGTCGATAACGGTGCCGTTGTTGATGGCGGCTACCTGTCTTTCAGTTTTGTTCATGATATGTGCAATGAATGTGATTTATTTGTCTTCTATGGCACTTCTGATGATGGTCTTGTCGGCCCGTATGTCGTCGAGGCTGATGCCGAGGACGTAGGAGAAGATGGCTTCGCGTGCGAATAGTCCGTTGCCGGCCTGCTGTATGTAGTAGGCGTGCGGATTGTCGTCTACGTCGTAGGCGATCTCGTTGACGCGGGGCAGGGGATGGAGTATGCGCATGTTTTCCTTGGCGCTGCGCAGCATGTCGTTCTTGAGGATGTAGACGTTCTTGACACGCTCGTACTCCATGAGGTCGGAGAAGCGTTCTTTCTGTACGCGTGTCATGTAGAGTATGTCGGCGTCGGCGATGACTTTCTCGTTGAATGCCGTGTGCTCCTGGAATTTTATGCCGTGCTCCTTGCAGTAGATCTTGTACTCCTGCGGCATGGCCAGTTCCTTGGGGGCGATGAAGTGGAAGGTAGGGTTGAAGTGGCGCATGGCCGTGATGAGGGAGTGTACGGTGCGTCCGTACTTCAGGTCGCCCACGAGGTAGATGTTGAGGTTTTCGAGCGTTCCCTGGGTCTTGTATATGGAGTAGAGGTCGAGCAGGCATTGCGAGGGGTGCATGTGTGCTCCGTCGCCGGCATTGACGACGGGTACGGGAGCGACTTCGCTGGCATACTGGGCGGCACCCTCTATGAAGTGGCGCATGACGATGACGTCTGCATAGTTGGATACCATGAGTATGGTGTCCTTGAGTGTTTCTCCTTTTGTGACGCTCGACGCTTTGGCGTCGGAGAAACCGATGACGCGTGCGCCGAGCCGGTTGGCGGCAGTCTCGAAACTCAGGCGTGTGCGTGTCGACGGCTCGAAGAAGAGGGTGGCTACCACCTTGCCTTTGAGCAGTTCGCGGTTGGGATGCTTTTCAAATTCTTGTGCCATTTGTATAAGGTACATCAACTGTTCCTTGGACAAATCGGCGATTGTAACGAAATCGTGTCTCATGATTGTGCAGGATTTTTACAGATATTCAAAATCTGAGTGCTAAGGTAGTCATAATTTTTCAATCCGGATATACTGCACTGCTATTTTTTGGAAACTGGGGATCGGGTGATTCTAATAAGGCGTGTTCTGAAAATTCCACGCTTTTTCAGAACACGCCATAAATACAATGTTGTCAAGAGCAAGTACAAGGGTGCTGGTGCGGGGATTGCGGAGAAGGGCAGATTGTACCTTTCTTATTCCTCCACCATCCAGTCGGTGATATTCCCCGTCGTGGCATCGAAGTTGATGCCTACCTTGGTAACGGGCTTGCCGCACAGGGCGAAGCGCTGGGCGTAGTTCTTGAGGTTGATCTGCTGCACGGCGGCCTGTGCATCTTTGTTGAGCTTCAGCTCAATGAGGTAGAGGTCGGTGCGGGTGAGCAGCACGATATCGACCCTTTCCTTGGGCGTGTGAACTTCCACGTCGACCACATAGCTTGTGAGGAGCGTGAAGATGATGAAAAGCATCTGCTGGTAATGGCCCTCGTAATTGGTCACGTTGCAGTAGGGCACCGTGCCGAGGAAGGCTTGGAGCAGTTGCAAGGCTCCGTCCATGTCCTGTTTGTCGAGAGCCTGGGCGATGCGGCGTGCCGTGTTGGTGGTGGCAAGCGTGTTGGGGGTGACGTACGACGGGATGAGAGCCTTGGTCAGCCCTACCTTTACCTCCTTGTTGGGGATGTCGAGCGTGTAGTAGTTGTAGGCTTTGTTGTAGTCCTTGATGGTGATGTAGCCACTCTGGTAGAGTAGGGGCATGATAGTTGTCATGTTCTCGGTCGGTGCGTCAAACTCGCTTTCGTCGGCTTCCACTCGGGTGATGTCGGTAGGCAAGGTGCCATACTTGCGCATGTCTGTATGCCTATAGGGTATAACTTCAATGCCATAAATCCATCAAAGATAATTTTTAGAACCCGCCTTTAATGTTTCGCCAGAGGCTGCCGATGGACGATGGCCGGTAAATGCCTGTACATTTACGGTGATTATTGGAGATATGCAAGTCTTTCTTGAAGCTTTCGCAGACTTTACGATGAGAACGGCTGTCGCTAGCCTTTGCAGTGCGTCACATTCTTGGTGGCGGTCCGCCGAAACCTCCGTGCGGGGGTCGCATGCCACCGGGACCACCGCCGGGGCCACCGCCGGGTCTGCCGAATCCCTGTCCGGGGCCGTGACGCATCTCGCGGCGTTCCTGCTTGTTGCCGAAGGCGTTGAAGCGCAGGGTGGCGTGCAGCATGGCGTAGCTGTTGATGCTGTTGTACTCGGTGTCGCTGCGCTGCATGGCGGTGATGGCGCGGCTGAAGTTGCTTTGGTTGTGCAGTATATCGTAGAACTGCAGCGAGAGCGTGAGTATCTTGCCCTTGAGAAGGCTTTGGGCGATCTGTGCGTTCCAGATAAGCTCGTTGGTGTTCATCGACTTGTCGTTGTAGCCGCGGCGGCTGTTCTCGTGCAGGTCTGACGAGATGCTCATGCCCCAGGGCAGGGAGAGGTTGACTGTGCCTCCGTAGGCAAACTGCCACGTGTCGAGATTGCTCTGCGCCTGCAGTTTGTTGCGGGTGTGGGTGTAGGTGAACGATCCGTCGAGCTCCACTTCGAGCCAGCTGTTGCGGTAGCTTCCGGCCAGACGCTCGCCGAGCGAGAGCGAGCGGGTGACGTTTTTCTGCGAGGCGGCGTTGTAGTCGAGGCTGACATATCCCACGTAGTTGTTGTAGCGGTAGTCGGTGGCGGTGTTGATGTTCCAGTATCCGGCGGAGTCGACGGCCGTGTTGTACATGAGCATACCGGAGATGTCCCAGTTGCCGTTGATGTTTTCGGGCTTGGTGATGCGTCCGCCGGTGGTCTCGTCGTAGGTCACCTTGTTGCTGATGCTGTTGCGGGTGGTGTTGAAGTTGAGGAACGTCATGACGGCCTGCTGGCGCTTCTCTATATAAGTATTGTAGAAGCAGTTGAGGCTGTTGGTGAACGACGGCTTCAGTCCGGGGTTACCCTTGGTGATGTTGAGCGGGTCGCTGTCGTCGGTGATGTCGAGCAGGTCGGTCATGCTGGGCTGCGACGTGCTGCCGCGGTAGGTCAGGCGCAGGTTGCTCCAGTCGGAGAACCGGTATTCGAAGTCGAGCGTCGGGCTGACGTTGACCACTGTGCGTGTCGTGTCGGTGTGTACGCTCTGGTAGTCCTGGATGAAGTGTGAGAGCTGGGGCTGCACCATCATGCCGACATTGAACTTGTACTTCTCGCGCACCATGCGGAACATCAGTTCTACATCGTGCGTGTAGTTCTTGTATTCGGAATAGCGGCTCAGGGCCTCGTCGAGGTATCCGGTGTAGGTCATGGGCAGGCGCGAGAGGTAACTGTCCCATCCGCGGTATACGGGCGAGAGTCCGGAGAAGAAGTCCTCGCCGAGATTGCTGAAGTCGTAGGTGGAGCGGTCGCTGCGGCTGTAGGAGTAGCCGAACTTGTAGCTGAACTGCAGGTAGGTCTTCTTCCAGAGCGGTTCGCTGTAGGTGGCCTGCACGCTGTAGTCCCACTTGCGTGTCGGCGTGAGGTTGTAGCGGTTGGTCTGGTAGGTGGAGTCCTGCCCGAGCGCGTTCTTCACCTGGTAGAGGTGTACGTTGCTGGTGGAGAGTGACTTGCTGTCGGCGTCGCTGTAGTTGCCCTCCAGACGGAGGGTGACGTTGCGTCCCATGGCGTTGAGGCGGCGGTTGATCTGTAGCGATCCGCCTACCTTCTTGCTGTCACTGTAGCCCAGCGACATGCTCTCGCGGCGGTTGACCATGGCGCCGGCCTGGCGCATGGCTTCTATGCCTTCGGTGGAGAGCGGGTCGGCGGTGTAGGAGTAGGGGTCGTCGGAGTAGGTTCCCGAGGTGCTTTGCGACCGTGAGTCGCTCGACGATACGCTGACGGTGGGGCGGAACATGATGTTGGTCAGCGTGTCCGGTTGCCACTCGAGGCGCATCTGTGCGTTCCAGCTGTTCGACCGTGTGAAATTGGTGTTGAGGCTGTTGGCAAACGAGTGGGCCGTGCCGACGAAGTTTTCCGACGACATGCGGCTGCGGGCGTCGCCGTCGCTGTGGTTCCACCGCACGCTGCCGTCCAGCTGCAGTTTCGGACTGTTGTCGTAGTTGAAGTTCAGACCGACCATCTTGGAGGCGTTCAGTCCGTTGCGTCCGCGTCCGAACATGCCTCTGCCGCCGCCACCGGGAAATCCCTTGTCGTTGGTGTTGTTGGCGCTGCCGAAGACCATCGTGCGGAATTTCTCCTTGAAGTACGCACCCATGAGCCGTTCGGAGTAGCGGTCGTGGGTGCCATAGGAGAGGTCGGCATTGGTGAACATGCCCTTGTTCATGCCGGCTTTGAGGCCGAAGTCGAGCACGGTCTCCTCCTTGCCGTCGTCGATGCCGGTGATGCGGGTGAGGTCGCTCTTCTCGTTGTACGCCTTCACCTTGTTGACAATGGAGGTGGGCAGGTTCTTGAGGGCGGTCTTGGTGTCGCCGGTCATGAATTCCTTGCCGTCTACCTTGATCTTCTTGACCTCCTTGCCGTTGATGGTGATTTTTCCGTCGTCATCGACTTCGGCACCGGGAAGCCGCTTGACGAGCTCCTCGATGGTCGAACCTTCGGGCGTGCGGTAGGCTGCGGCATTGTAGACGAAGGTGTCCTTGTGGAGCGTGACCTTGGCGGCCTGTCCGGTGATGGTGGCCCCCTTGAGGCTGATGGCGTCAGACTTCAGCACGATGTCGCCCACGGCAAGGTCTTTGTCTTCTTTTACAGTGACGGGTGTGCACTTGTAGGGATAGCCCACGCTGGTCACCCTCAGTATGTACTTGCCCGGCGACGGGGCTTCTATGGCAAACTGGCCCTGTTCGTCGGTGAGGGCACCGGCGACATAGGCACTGTCGGTGGTGAGCAGTTGTACGGTGGCCTGCATCATCGCTTCTTTGGTGTCGTGGTCGACGATGCGGCCCGACACTTTGCGTGCCTGTGCCTGTACGGTGACAGACATCAGCAGGAGCAGCATCCAGATGATGGTTCTCTTCATTGTCAAAAAAAGTTGCTACGTCAAAAATAATATATGAATGGCTTTTGAATATTTAGACGCGAAAAACGGGCGGGCGTTTAATCTGGGTGTGTACAAATG
>CAVHOL010000048.1:8774-20313 GCA_963637655.1 bacterium
ATGCGTCTATGCAGCGGTAAATTGTCCAGTAAAAATAAGGTTAAAGGTTCTTGCCCGCCTAAATTATTTTTGTCGTCACTAAATGTTTTGTAATAATTTTGGAATTTTAAATAAAAAAAGTACCTTTATGGCAAAATCTAATAAGAGGACTAACCTTGCTTTGAACAGAATCAAAATCGTACTTGTAGGGCAGAAGCAAACATCAAGATGGCCTCTGGCTGCGATTGTGACGACAATTGGTCTGAATGGCAAGATGTACACATGTTGGTTTTAATATCAAACTTAAAAATATCAAACTATGAATCCTAAAAAAATCTTGCCGCCCTTGTTGGTGGTTGCTTTGATCAGTCTAGTGTTCATGTCTTGTTCAAAGACAGAGAATGGCAATGTAGAATGTATTCCATTCCAAGAGACTGATGATGGACAATGGGGGATGATTTCCATGGACGGGAAAATCCTGTTCAAGGAAGAGTTCAAGAACAAACCGACAATTGTCCGTGATGGCCGTTTCTTCGTGCGCTCAAAAGAAGGTGTATGGGAAATGTATGATGCTACTGAAAAGCCTAAGAAAATAGGCGCAGACTATGCTCATACCTCTGGCTTCCGCAATGGAAGAGCCTTGGTGGCTGTGAAGAACCAGCCCGTATCCATCATTGGCACCGACGGCGAAGAGATCAAGAAGCTTGACAAGATTGAAGGAAAGGAAGTGCATGGCGTCAGAATGTTCAATGAAGGATATGCTGTGTTTATGACCGCCGACTCCTTGTGGGGTGCCATTGACAATGACGGTAAGTGTGTCGTAAAACCGGAATATTGCTCGTTGAATGACTGTAGTGACGGAAAGTTTATCGGCGTAAACAATAAATACAAGAAAGAAGTCGACAAAGGCAAAAAAGGAAAGGTGAAGATTTCTGTCATTAACACAAGCGGTAAGGTGCTGTTTGATTTTGCGGCCGACAAATATGAAAATGTCCAAAACGGATTTGCTGATGGCAAATTGGCGGTCAGTGTAAAGAAAGACGGCAAAGAGACCTGGGGTATCATAGACGACAAGGGCGAATCGGTAGTGAAGTCCTCCGCCAAACTAAAGAATATCGGTACCATAAGCGGCGACTTGTTTACCTATAACAATGGTGACGGATGGGGATTGATGAACACGAAGGGAGAAACCTTGATACGCGCTAAATATGAGTATCTTTACATTGATGACGACAACCTTCTTGTTGCTGTTGTAAAGAACGGCGACTCGTTCGAGTACAAATATATCGACCAAAAAGACAACCAAATAGGTGAGGATACGTACGTCAGTGCAACTTTATTTTCAATGTTTGACGGGAAGCACGCCCTTGTAAAGCCAAATGACAAGATTTACTCCATCATAGATAAAAGTGGCAAACAATTGGAAGGACTCCCTGATATTGTTGACATTGGAACTTATGAAGGAGAGTCGTATATAGAAAGTGACTATGTAGATTTGGACAAACTGGTTGCCGGCTTTAATATTACTCAGGATGGATTCATGGGCTTAACGTTCAAGTCAAACCCACAAGACGCCGTCAAACTACAGATAGAAGAAGGTTCAGCTCCGGAAGATGATCAGCATAAGGCAGGAACGCCCTACTGGTACGACTATACAGAGAACCTTAGCATATATAAGACTGTAAACGGAGTGCATGGATTTATCGGAATAAACTTCAATGGTAAACTGAGTCGCCAAACGTATCGAACCCAAAGAGTCATTGATTACACTTTTGGTGACTGGTACTGGTACCATGATAACCACATACCGACAGGATATGTCTGGAACAGTGTAAAACCGAACACCTTCTATTTGTCAATTGGCAATTCCGGAAGAATGCATGGTAAATTGAGGGCATTGTATAAAGTCCTTTATTCAAAATTCAAGAATATGGGAAAAATTGAAAAAGAGAACAACGGTGCGGTTGTCATTGCCCTGAAGAATGGCAAGAGAGCTGTCGTCGGAATGAAAAAAGACAATGTCGTTGTCTATTGGGGAGACCTTAAGCCAGCAAAGGATATAGACATTAGCGAATACAAGGATGCTTGCGAGGAAGATGATCCTGGCAGTATTTCTTATGGTTACTTGAATTCCTTGTTCCCCGATGTCGAGGAAGTTACAAATTCTGATACCGTAGCTTTAGCCGATACAGATACCATATATTAGCAAATTAAAGTTAAAATATTGAGCTTTTTGTACAAAGGCCTTGTACGGACGCTACAAGGCCTTTGTAGTGACAGTACAAGGCCTTTGTAGCGACAGTACAAGGCCCTTGTAGCATCCGTACAAGGCCTTTGTAGAATTTCGCACGGGAAGGACAGGGAAAAACGGAGAGCATCGGACAAAAAAGGGACTTTTGCTGACGGATCGGCATGGCGGTGCACGTCTGCAAAAGTCCTTGGTGAGGGCCGGCGGCAGGAAGATTGTCGGCCGAGGGCTGACGGTCAGCCCTTTTTTCTTTCAGCCCTTATTTTTTCAGCTCTTTCTTTCAGCTCTTTTTTTCAGTCCTTATTTCTTGATATTAGGCCGCTGCAGGCCGTAGCCCTTGCGCTTGTCTTCTATCAGAAGCAGGATAGAGATGATGATGGCCACGACACCGAAGGCGGCGAAGATAGCCATGGTCTCGGTGTAGTCGATGGTCTTGCCGTCGGCGGCGGTGTTGGCCTGGTTGACCTTGCCGATCAATACGGGGATGAGCGCAAGGCCGATGTTCTGGATGTAGAAGATGAGGGCGTAGGCCGTACCCAACAGTTTCATGGGGATAATCTTGGGTACGGAGGGCCACATGGCCGAAGGTACAAGACCGAAGGCAACGCCCAGGACGACCATGGCAACGATGGCCACCACCCAAGTGTTGATGGGGAGAGCGAAGGTGATGTGTACGATGGTGAGCAGCACGCTGCCGATGATCATCAGTGTGGCACCCTTGCCGACCTTGTCGTATACACTTCCGAAGAACGGGGTGAGGAAGATGGTGCCGAAGGGCAGCATGGCGGGGATGAGGCCTGCAAGGTCGGGGTTGATGGAGTACTTGATGACCATCAGCTTGGTGGCGAACTTCAGGAAGGGGAACACGCCGGCATAGAACATCAGGCAGAGGAAGGCTACATACCAGAAACCGATATTGGTGACGAGCACCTTGAGGTCGGAGAACTTGAAGCCCTCTTCGGGATCGCTCTCTATGGCAGCGGCCGATGCGTCTTCCTTCTTGTCCATCACGCAGTATACGATGAAGGCCACCATACCGGCGCAGAGCATGGCTGCACCGAGGCCGACAGAAGCCGATACGCCGCCCATAGCCTTGGCGAAGGGCAGGGCGCAAGCCAGCGCGCCTGCTGTTCCGATACGCGCAAGGGCCACCTGGAGACCCATGGCGAGAGCCAGCTCATGTCCGGTAAACCACTTGACGATGACCTTGCTCACGGTGATACCTGCGATCTCACAACCTACACCGTAGATGGCGAAGCCGAGTGCGGCTAGTACAACCTGGGTATGGTAGGAACCGAAGAAGGGCACGTCGATGGTGCCGTCGTAATTGTGGCTGACGGCCCACCACTTGATGACGGCTCCGCCGAACATGAGTACGGTGGACATCACGCCGGTGAAGCGGATGCCGAACTTGTCGAGGATGATGCCGCCGAAGAAGAGCAGCAGGAGGAATACGTTGAAGTAGCCGTAGGCTCCGGAGAAGAAGCCGTACTCGTCGGATGACCAACCGAGGCCCAGGCCGCCGTCGCTCTTGGCGGCGGTGAGCAGCGGTTCGAGGGGCGACATCACGTCGGTGAAGAAATAGCCGAACATCATCGTCACGCTGACGATGAGAAGGGCGGTCCAGCGGGCCGACTTGGAGTCGCTGAGCTTCTGCTGGATGCTCTTGGTGAATTCTGTGTTTGTCATATCTGTCATTTTTGCTTAAGAAATGTATATTGGCGTGTTCTAAAAATTCCACGCATTAATTTTCCAAAATCATTACTTCTTCAGCCATTTGTCGAGCCAGGAGAAGAAGGTGCGCTGCCAGAGTACGCCGTTCTGGGGCTTGAGTACCCAGTGGTTCTCGTCGGGGAAGATGAGCAGTTCGGCGGGGATGCCTTTGAGGCGGGCGGCATTGAATGCGCCGAAGCCCTGGTTGGCATTGATGCGGTAGTCCTTCTCGCCGTGGATGCAGAGGATGGGGGTGTCCCACTGGTCGACAAACTTGTGGGGCGAGTTGTCGTAGGTCTTCTTGGCGCGGGCGGTCTGGTCCTTGTTCCAGTAGGCATCGTCGTACTCCCAGTTGGAGAACCAAGCCTCCTCGGTGTCGGTGTACATCGACTCGAGATTGAAGGCGCCGTCGTGGGCGATGAAGCACTTGAAGCGCTTGTCGTGGTGGCCGGCGAGGTAGTATACGGAGAAGCCGCCGAAGCTGGCGCCTACGGCACCGAGACGGTCTTTGTCGACATAGGGCAGGTTGGCGGCGGCATCGTCGATGGCCGAGAGGTAGTCTTTCATGCACTGTCCGGTCCAGTCGCCGGAGATCTCCTCGTTCCACTCAGATCCGTAGCCCGGCAGGCCGCGGCGGTTGGGGGCGACGATGACGTAACCGTGTGCCGCCATGATCTGGAAGTTCCAGCGGTAGCTCCAGAACTGGCTGACGGGGCTCTGCGGTCCACCCTCGCAGTAGAGCAGGGTGGGGTATTTCTTGCTGGCGTCGAAGTGGGGCGGAAGGATGATCCAGCACTGCATGTCCTTGCCGTCGGTGGTCTTCACCCAGCGCTCCTCCACCTTGCCAAAGGCGAGATGGTCGTAGATGGGCTTGTTCTCGAAGGTGAGCTGCTTGACGGTGGTCTTCTTGCCGGGTGTGACGATATATAGCTCGTCGGCCTGCGACATGCTGTGGCGGGAGGCCAGTATCTTGTTGTCGTCGCCCGCAAGGGCGATGGAGCCGAAGTCGGCGCGGTCGTCGGTGAGCTGCTTCACCTGTCCGTTGAGGTTGGTCTGGTAGAGGTTGACACAGGCGTGCCAGCATCCGGTGAAGTAGAGCGTGCGGGAGTCGGCTGCCCAGCAATAGTCGTCGACGTTGGAGTCGAAGGACTCGGTGACGTATCGCTTCTCGCCGGTGGCAAGGGTGTAGATGCAAAGGCGGTTGCGGTCGCTCTCATAGCCGTTGCGGGGCATGGACTGCCATGCTACGTACTTGCCGTCGGGGGAGAACTTGGGATTGGTGTCGTAGCCTACGTTGCAGTCGGCGGACTGATGGTTGACAGCCTGGTCCTTCATGGTCTTTGTGGCGTCGATGGCCGGTTCGGTATAGCCGTCGGGCTTGCAGAGATTGCGGGTGGTGCCCTTCTCCACGCTATAGAGGAAGATGTCGGAGTCGGTGGATATGGCATAAGCCACGCCGGTCTTTTTGCGGCAGGTGTAGGCCACGAATTTCGAGTCGGGGCTCCATGCGAGTTGCTCTACGCCTCCGAAGGGTGCCATGGGACACTCGAAGGGTTCGCCGTCGAGAATGTCCTTGCCGGCGTCTACGGTGCCGTCGGCAGCAACGTGGGCTACGAAGGGATGGGGGATGGACTCTACGTAGTGGTCCCAGTGGCGGTAGTTGAGGTCGGTGACCAGGCGTCCGGTGGCCAGGGGCAGGTCGCTCGGATTCTCCTTGATGCTCTCGTGATAGGGCAGCGACTTGACGAGGAGAACGCTCTTGCCGTCGGGGGAATACTTGTAGCCCTCGATCTCGGTATCGGAGTGGGTGAGCTGGCGGCGGTCGGTGCCGTCGGCCTTCATCGACCACAGTTGTCCGTCGCAGAGGAAGGCGATGCGCTTGCCGCCCTCGATCCAAGCGGCGTCGGTCTCGCTTTTGGCTGTAGTGGTGAGCTTGGCCTGGTTCTTGCCGTCGGTGCCGACGGTGTAGAGTATCTGGTGGCCCTTGTTTTCTTTCACGCTGTAGTAGCCTACCTGGTATACGACGGTCTTTCCGTCGGGTGAAGCCTGCGCTCCGCCGATACGGCCCATGGCCCAGAGCACTTCGGGGGTCATGCGGTCTGTGGTCAGGCTGCTGATGTCGGTGGTGCGGTCGATCATTGTCTGTGCGTTTGCGCTGGCGCATCCCATGACGGCTGCGACAGCCAGTGATATTGTCTTGTTCATTGTGGTGGAATGATTGGTTCTAAAAAGTAAAAAGCAGATTATGCCAAATGTGGTGTGTCCGTTGACGGATGTGGCCCACGTTTGGCATAACCTGCCTTTTCCGGCGGGGCGTTACAGTCCCCGGTTGCGTCTGAGTTCGTCGCGCTTGCGCTGCAGTTCCTGCTGCTGCTCCTGCATGGCCTGGAGACGGGCGGCCAGACCGCTCATCTTCTTGGGGTTGTCCTTGTTCTCCTTGTATTTGGCTTCAAGGATGGCGAGCAGTTTCTCGTCGTTGGTGGTCTTGCGCAGTGTCCACATGATGGCGGCGCTGAAGAAGAGCGAGATGAAGTAGTAGAAGTTGAGTCCTGCCGAGTAGTCGTTGAACATGAAGAAGAACATGACCGGCATGAGGAACATCATCCACTGCATCACCTTCATCTGTTCGGCCTGCTGTCCTACCATCTGGTCCTTTTGCTGGCGCATGGTCATGAGGGAGTAGAGCACGTTGGCCACGCAGAAGAGGATACAGGTGAGCGACAGGTGGTCGCCGATGAGCCAGAGGTTGGTGCCCCACTCGAAGATGGGGTCGTAGGTGGAGAGGTCCTTGATCCAGAGGAAGCTCTCGCCGCGGAGCTGGATGGCGTTGGGCACGAAGTTGAACATCGCGATCCAGATGGGCATCTGTATGAGCATGGGCAGACATCCGGCCATGGGGCTGACGCCGTACTTGGCGTACTCGGCCATCATGGCCTGCTGCTTCTGCATGCTGTCTTCGGGCTTGTCGTACTGCTTGGTAGCCTCCTCGAGTTTCGGCTTGAGGACGCGCATCTTGGCCGAGCTCATGTAGCTCTTCTTCACCAGCGGGTAGGTGATGAGCTTCAGTAGGAGCGTGATGAGTATCAGTACGACACCCATGTTGATGTTCAGTCCGGTGAGGAAGTCGAAGACGTAGATGGTGAACCAGCGGTTGATGATGCGGAACAGCGGCCATCCGAGGTAGACAAGGCGCTGCATCTCAAGATCTTTGCCGAACTGGCACTCCTGCTCTACGCGCTTGAGAAGACGGAAGTCGTTGGGACCGTAGTAGAAGTCAATCTCTGTCGGTGTGCGTCCCGAGGGGTCGAAGAAGGTCTTCATCTTGGCCTGGTACTGCTTCAGGTAGCCCGAGCCTTTCTCTTCGGGGGTGCTGGTGAGGATGGCGTTCGATGCGAAGTCGTTTTTGGCGATCATCACGGCGGAGAAGAACTGGTTTTTGAAGGCGACCCAGTCTATCTTCTCCTCGGGAGTCTTTTCGTCCTTGCTGGTCTCGCTCAGATACTTTGTGCCGCCCTCAGTCTTATGGTAGGTGAGCGACGCATAGCGGTTTTCGAATGTGAATCCCCGCTCCTGCTGGCGGCAGCGGTCGCTCCAGTCGACGTCCATCTGGTTGTAGCTGGGCGAGAAGAGTCCCTGCATGCCGTTGGCCTGGAGCTGCATGTGCAGCATATAGTCCTTGCCGAGCGTGTAGCGCAGGGTCAGGTCTTTGCCGTTCTGTGCGACGGCCGTCATGGTGACGGAGGTGTCGGTGACTTCAGAGGGCTGGAAATAGAGGTCGGCGGTGCTGATGTTGGTCTCTTTGGCAAGCAGGATGAAGCTCAGCTGCTGGTCTTTGCTGTCGAAGAGTGTGACATCCTTGTTGCCGTTGCGGTCGTCGAAATTCTTGATGACAGCCTTCTCTACGGTTGCACCCTTGGTGCTGACGGTGAGCTCTACCTTGCCGTTTTTCAGCGTGACGCACTGCTTGGTTCCGGTGAGTGCACTATGGAAAAGCGCGGTGGTGTCGGCGACAGCCTGTGCCTTGGCTTCTTCGGTCTTCTTGACGGCGGCAGCCTTGGCTTCCTGCTCGGCTTTCTGCCGGGTGACGGCTGCGATGGAGTCCTGCCGTGCCTGGGCTGCACGCTCCTCGGCCGAAGGCTGGGAGTAGATGTTGAAGCCTATCAGTACGGCGGCTATGAGTATGAAGCCGATAATGGTGTTTTTGTCCACTTTTGTTTGTTCTGTTTTATTGGTGATGTGTTTTGGGGCAAGTGGTGATGTGCTTCGGCTGGGCCGGTCACTTGCCCTCGCCCTTTTGGTTCTCAATGGCGGTCTTCACGAAGTCGACGAAGAGCGGGTGGGGATGGAGCACGGTGCTCTGGTATTCGGGGTGGAACTGGGTGCCGATGTACCACTTGAGTCCCGGTATCTCGACGATCTCGATCAGGTCGCTCTCGGGATTGCGGCCCACGCACTGCATGCCGGCGCGCTCGAACTCCTTGATGTAGTCGTTGTTGAACTCGTAGCGGTGGCGGTGGCGCTCCTGTATGTGCTCCTTGTTGTAGATATTGAACGTGTGCGATCCCTGGCGGAGCACACACTCATAGGCGCCGAGACGCATGGTGCCGCCCATGTTGGTGATGTTCTTCTGCTCCTCCATGATGTCGATGACGTTGTGCTCGGTCTTCTCGTCCATCTCGCGGCTGTTGGCATCGGCGTAGCCGAGCACGTTTCTTGCAAACTCAATGACAATCATCTGCATGCCGAGGCAGATGCCGAAGGTCGGGATGTCATGGGTGCGGGTGTAGTGTGCGGCGATGATCTTGCCCTCGATGCCGCGCTGTCCGAATCCCGGGCAGATGACGATGCCGTCCTGTCCGGCCAGCTTCTCGCCGACGTTCTCTTCGGTGATCTTTTCAGAATTGATAAAGGTGAGGATGGTCTTGTGGTCGTTGTAGGTGCCGGCCTGCGAGAGGCTCTCGCGGATGCTCTTGTAGGCATCCTGCAGGTCGTACTTGCCGACGAGTCCGATGTGGACTTCCTTGGTAGCTTTGTTGCGGCGGTCGAGGAAGCTGCGCCAGGGGCCGAGGGCGGGTGTCTCGCCGACGGTCTCTCCGGTCTTGCGGAGGATGGCGGTGTCGAGGCCCTGCCGTTGCATCTCTACGGGCACTTCGTAGATGCTGGGCATGTCTTCGCTCTGGAAGACGCATTCGCGGTCGACGTTGCAGAAGTTGGCGACCTTCTTCAGAATGTTGTCGTCCAGGTGCTTTTCTGTGCGCAGGATGAGCACGTCGGGCTGGATGCCGACGCTCTGCAGCTCCT
This sequence comes from bacterium, assembly GCA_963637655.1. GTDB lineage: Bacteria > Bacteroidota > Bacteroidia > Bacteroidales > Bacteroidaceae > Prevotella. The sequence goes on from CAVHOL010000048.1 coordinate 18,016, forward strand.
TGACGGAGTGCTGGGTGGGCTTGGTCTTCAGTTCGCCGGCTGCTCTGAGGTAGGGCACATAGGTGAGGTGCACGTTGATGGCTCTCTTGCCCAGCTCCCACTTCAGCTGGCGTATGGCTTCCATGAAGGGCGCGCTCTCGATGTCGCCGATGGTACCGCCGATCTCGGTGATGACGTAGTCGTAGTGGTATTTCTGTCCGAGAAGCTTTACGTTGCGCTTGATCTCGTCGGTGATATGGGGCACTACCTGTATGGTCTTGCCCAGATAGTCGCCGCGGCGCTCCTTGTCGATGACCGACTTGTATATACGGCCGGTGGTCAGTGAGTTGGCCTTGGTGGTCTGTATGCCTGTGAAACGCTCGTAGTGGCCGAGGTCGAGGTCGGTTTCCATACCGTCGACAGTCACGTAGCATTCTCCGTGCTCATAGGGATTGAGCGTACCGGGGTCGATGTTGATGTACGGGTCGAATTTCTGGATGGTGATGTTGTAGCCTCTTGCCTGCAAGAGCTTACCTATCGATGACGAGATGATGCCTTTGCCAAGCGAAGACACTACGCCACCGGTGACGAAGATATATTTTGTTTCAGCCACAATAAAAATAAAATAAGAAATTAATATTCAATTTATTAATACAAGGTGCAAAGTTAGCATAAAATTGCGAAACGTACAAACAACTCTCCGTTTTTATTCTATCCGCTTCTTTCCCCTTGCAAGTAGAAACATTGGGGAAGAAAAAATGGCGAGTTTCTTTCGTATTTCTGCCTGTTTCACTAACTTTTTTCACTAACTTTGCGGCATAAACTGATGAAGATGAAAAACAGATATATAGCATTGTCGGTAATGCTGCTGCTTGTGGTGGCGGATTTGTCGGCGCAGTCAAGATGGCGCCGGGTGCGCACGGCCGAGCGCGATACGGTGTCGGCTTTGGAGGCTTCCTATCTTGAGGCTTTGCGGATGCGGAAGGCGTCGCTGGACTCGCTGCGGATGCAGAAGGACTCGCTGTACACGGGATTTGAACCCGACGGAAAGTATTACCGTTTGTTTGCCCCGCTGACATTCTATCAGGGAATTTCCGGCAAGTGGCTCGGGCTGGACAGCGTGTCGGCCCAGAGTGAGGAGGAGCGCGCACTGATGGATCTGTACCTGCGCCGTCCTGACTTGGTGCGCAGCACGCAACGCCAGCTTGACAGGGTGGGGCCGGTGATCACGCCCGGCAAGAAGCCCGTACCGCCGAGGACAAGCATCGCCGAACGGGTGGATGCCCGTGTGGAGGATGCTCCCGACATGCCGTTCGACATTATGGTGCGAAAGCCCAACTTCTGGACGTTCTCGGGCGACTATACCCTGCAGGCGTTCCAAAACTATATCTCTTCCAACTGGTACAAGGGCGGCGAGAGCAGCTACTCGATGCTGGGCACCATCACGCTGCAGGCCAACTACAACAACAAGCAGAAATTCAAGTGGGACAACAAGCTGGAGATGCGGTTGGGATTCCAGAATTCGCGCAGTGACACGCTGCACACCTTCAAGACATCGGAAGACCTTCTCCGCTATACCGGAAAGGTGGGCGTGCAGGCTTCGAAGCGCTGGTACTATACGTTCCAGCTCATTGCCACGACACAGTTTATGAAGGGATACAAGAGCAATGACCCGAAGGTGTATTCCGACTTCCTTGCCCCGCTGACCCTTACCCCCTCTGTCGGTATGGACTACAGTGTGAACGCGCTGAAGGGGCGGCTGACAGGCTCGCTGCACATCGCCCCCCTGGCCTACAGTTTCAAGTTTGTGCAGCACCGTGCCCTTGCCACCAGCTACGGCGTCAAGGAAGGACGGCATACGAGCGATGACTTCGGTTCGGAGCTGACGGCCGACCTCACCTGGAAGATCACCGACGACATACAGTGGAAAACCCGGCTCTACGGCTATACGTCGTACAAACGTTCGCTGATAGAGTGGGAAAACACCTTGTCTTTCCGCGTGAACAAATATATCTCGAGCAATCTGTTCCTCTATCCGCGTTTCGATGACGCCAGCGTGCGCGACGACCACCATGGCTACTGGATGTTCAAGGAATTCATCTCGCTGGGCTTCGCGTACTCCATGTGATATATGGCGGGTTCTAAAATTTGCCATTGCGGGCGGCTGCATTTTCCGGATATGCCGGATGCAGCCGCCCGTATTTATTTCAAGGCGGGTCCTAAAAATTACCTTTGATGGATTTTTGAATTTTAGCCGAGCAGATTTTTCTGCCTTTCTGAAGGAGCATAGCGGGCTATGCGACTGAAGAAGGACGAAAA
>CAVHOL010000049.1:0-20235 GCA_963637655.1 bacterium
CCCGGAACCTTCTGATCCGTAGTCAGATGCTCTATTCAGTTGAGCTACGGAGCCATTTCTTAATTGCGAGTGCAAAGGTATGGATAAATTCCGATACGACCAAATGTTCGGGGGACTTTTTTCAAAAAAATATTGATTTTGGCTTTTCCACATTATATAAAGCGGCAGTTCATATTTTTGCACTACCTTTGCAGAGCCCCAGCATTTACAAATAGGGTAGGCGGCGTCCTCCCTTCCAAGCCAAGAATATCATGAACGAGAAAGAGCGAATACTGCAACTGCGACAGATACTGCACGAGAACAACTACAAGTACTATGTGCTCAACCAGCCCGACATGTCCGACCAGGAGTTTGACCTTCTGATGCATGAACTCGAAGAACTGGAAAACCGGCATCCTGAGCTCCACGACGACAATTCGCCGACCCAACGTGTGGGAAGCGACCTCAGTCAGAACTTCAGGCAGGTGGCCCACAAGTATCCGATGCTCTCCTTGGCCAATACCTACAACGAGCAGGACGTGGCCGAATGGTATGACAGTGTGCGCCGCGGGCTTCAAGGCGAGGACTTCGAGGTCTGCTGCGAGATGAAATACGACGGTCTGTCCATCTCGCTGACCTATGTCGACGGAAAGCTCGTGCAGGGCGTTACCCGCGGCGACGGTACGCATGGCGACGATGTGACGGCCAATGTGAAGACCATACGATGCATACCGCTTGTGCTTCCGGGTAGCGGATATCCCAAGGAATTTGAAATACGCGGCGAGATCCTGATGCCCTGGAAGGTGTTCGAGCATCTCAATGCCGAGCGTGAAGCCGCAGAAGAGCCCTTGTTTGCCAATCCGCGCAATGCGGCGAGCGGTACGCTGAAAAGCCAGAACTCGCGTCTGGTGGCTTCACGCAGACTGGACTGCTATCTCTACTATCTGCTTTGCGACGACCTCCCCACAGACGGACATTACGAAAACCTGGAGGAGGCAGCCCGATGGGGCTTCAAAATCAGCTCGGGCATGCGCAAGGTGCACACGTTGCAGGAGATCTATGACTTCATCGCCTACTGGGATACCGAGCGCAAAAACCTGCCCGTGGCTACCGACGGCATCGTACTGAAGGTGAACTCCCTGCGGCAGCAGCGGGCACTGGGATACACGGCCAAAAGTCCGCGGTGGGCCATCGCCTACAAGTTCAAGGCGGAGCGGGCCTGCACCCCTCTTCTCGGTGTCACCTATCAGGTAGGCCGCACGGGCGCAGTCACGCCCGTGGCCAATATGGCACCCGTGCAGTTGGCCGGTACCCGAGTGCAGCGGGCCACGCTCAACAACGAAGACTTCATCTGCAGTTTCGATCTCCACACCGGCGACTACGTGTATGTAGAGAAGGGTGGGGAGATCATTCCGAAGATAGTCGGGGTAGACCTCGACCACCGGCCGGCCGATGCCCGCCCCATCCAGTTTGCCACCCACTGCCCCGAATGTGGCGCCCCGTTGGTGCGCTATGAGGGCGAAGCCGCCTACTACTGTCCCAACGATACGGGCTGCCCGCCACAAATCAAGGGCCGCATAGAGCATTTCATCTCGCGGCGCGCCATGAACATCGACTCGCTGGGCCCCGAAACCATCGACGAATACTACCGCCGTGGACTTGTACACAACGTGGCCGACCTCTATGACATCAGTGTGCAGGACATCAACGGAGGCGGCAACAAGGAACGCTCGGCCCTGAAGATCGTGCGCGGCATAGCCGCATCCAAGGAGGTGCCGTTCGAACGTGTCGTCTTCGCCCTTGGCATACGCTTTGTGGGAGAAACGTCCGCCAAGATACTTGCCCGGCACTTCAAGACGATGGATGCGCTCATGAATGCCACCCTGCAGCAGCTCACCGATATCGACGGTATCGGCAACGTGATAGCCGGAAGTGTGATCGGCTACTTCCACAATCCGCTCAATCAGGAGATCGTCAGCCGCCTGCGCGCCTACGGACTGCAGATGCAGCTCTCCGAAGCGCAGATGAGCGCACATACCGACCGCCTTGCCGGCAAGAGCATCGTCATCAGCGGAGTGTTTGCCAAGCACAGCCGCGACGAGTACAAGGCCATGATCGAGCAGAACGGCGGCAAGAACGTCGGTTCTATCAGCGGCAAGACCTCCTTCATCCTGGCAGGAGAAAATATGGGACCCTCAAAATTGCAGAAGGCCGAGAAACTCAATATCCCGCTTGTCGACGAGGACACATTCCTTGCCATGCTGCAATAGCAGAAGCATTTCTTTTAGAACACGCCATAACATACCGACATGAACATTATCGTATCAGAACATATCGCCCGGGTCTGCCCGTCGTTTGTAGGCGCATGCCTCGAAGCCGAGGTGACCAACAGTCCCTACTCGGAGGGCCTTTGGCAGGAAATGGATGCGCAGGGCGAACACTATCGGCAGACGCTCACCACTGAGAGTCTCAAGGAGATGCCCGCCATCGCCGCCACCCGTCAGGTATACCGCATTTGCGGCAAAGACCCCTCACGCTACCGCCCTTCGTCAGAAGCCTTGATACGGCGCATGCTGCAGGGCAAGCGTCTCTACCAGATCGACACCATCGTCGATCTCTGCAATCTGGCCAGCATCACCTACGGATACAGTATCGGCGCCTTCGATGCCGACAAGTTTGTGGGCGATACGCTCACTTTGGGCATCGGGCGCGAGGGCGAACCCTACGAGGGTATCGGGCGCGGCATGATCAATATCGCCGGGTTGCCCGTATACCGCGATGCGGCAGGCGGTGTGGGTACGCCGACCAGCGACAATGAGCGCACGAAGGTAGGTCTGCAGACCCGCCGCCTGCTCATGCTCGTCAACGGGTATGACGGTTGCGAGGAGCGGGTGCGGGCTACGGCAGAGTTTATGCAGCGCCTGCTCCGCAAATACTGTATGTCGGACGGCGGAACGTATTTTCTTTACAGATAAAAGAGGATTGCGCGGAACAGCATTTTTTTTGATAATAGCATATATATTATAGCACACATATTATGGGAATCGTCATCGGAATCGACGTAGGCATCAGCACGACAAAGATTGTCGGCGTGAGTGAAACAGGCAAAGTGGTCTCACCCATCAGAATACGGGCGACTGACCCCGTGACCTCGCTCTACGGTGCGTTCGGAAAGTATCTTCACGACAACAAAATCAGTCTTGCCGACATAGAGAAGGTCATGCTCACCGGTGTAGGCAGCGCATATATCCACGAGGCCATCTACGGTCTGCCGACGGGCAAGGCCGAAGAGTTCATCGCCGACGGACTCGGTGCACGCTACGAGACCAACCTCGACCGCATGATCGTCGTGAGCATGGGTACGGGCACCTCCATCGTAAAGTGTGATGGAGGCGACATCAACCATATCGGCGGCATCGGCATCGGCGGCGGAACACTCCAGGGGCTTTCGCGCCTGTTGCTCAAAACCGACGATATCAAGCAGGTGGCCCACCTTGCCAAGGACGGTGACATCTCGCACATCAATGTCCTCATCAGCGACATCAGCGCCAGTCCGTTGCCGGGCTTGCCCATGGACGCCATAGCGTCGCTCTTCGGCAATGCCAAGAGCAACGCCTCGCGCGAGGATATCGCGCTGGGGCTCATCTGGATGACCCTCCAGTCCATCTGCAGTGCGTCCATCCTTTCTTCGCTCGGAAGCGGCATCAAGGAGTTTGTCATGATCGGCAACCTCACCCTTCTGCCCCAGTGCAAAATTGTGTTCCCTGCCACTGAGCGGCTCTACGGTGTGAAATTCAGCATACCGCAATACTCCGAATTCTGTACCGCCATCGGGGCGGCCCTCTACTATTTTCAGAACAAAAAAGCGGAATGATCAGCACAAAATAGGAGAAAACCCGGCGTATTGAGAACAATGCGTTGGGTTTTCTGATAAAAATGCGTACTTTTGCAAAGTCTTAGGCGGGTCCTGTGCAGGAAATCAAAAGCACGGAGAGCGGCCAGTCTATGACTCTGTTCAACGTAGTGTGAAATTTATAGCATTCGTCTTATCATAACAAACAAATCTTTTCAATAGTATGATCAAGAATTACCTCTTATCAGCCTTTTTCTTTTTTGGTGCAGTATCGGCCATGGCCGCTGATGACAGCACCGTCAATGTGCTCTACCTCGACGGTACCAGCCATGTGGCCCTCATGTCGAAAGTAGACAAGATCGAGATCGCCTCCGACAAGGTGAACGTCATCACCACCGACGGCAGCACGACAGCCCACAAGATCAGTGACATCGACCGTATAGAGCTGACCTCGACAGCCACGGGCATCCACTCTGCAACAACTGCCGATGCACACAAGATCACCGTGCGCTCCGCCGGCTACACCATCACGGCTGAAGGTCTGGCTGACGGTACCGTCATGGAAGTGTACGCTGCCAACGGCGCACTCGTAGGCAAGACCACCGCCAAGGGCGGCAAGGCCGTGCTCGACGGTGCTGGTCTCGGTGCCGGCGTTTATGTGGTCAAGGCCGGCGACCAGTCAGTGAAAATGGTAAAACGCTAAACCGCTGACATTTTATACGCCAATAATTACAAGAGAGACAATACAAAAAGAGAGACAATACAAAGATGACAAAAAGAATATTGTTCCTGCTGGTTCTCGTGACAGGCATTGCCCTCCAGACCATGGCGCAGGAAAGCAAGAAAGACAGTGTGTTCGTCATCAAGAACGGACGCATAGCCGGTGCCTTCGAAGTGGGCACCGACGTAGACAACATACAGTTTCAGAAGAAAGCGACACCCGTAGAAGGCAACATCGTCAAGATCGGCGACAAGACCATCGAGATGAAGTCGGCCGTCGTGCAGCGCAAGAACAACATGAACTACATCTACCTTGCCGCCGAGGAAGGACTCACCACCGTCAAGGAGATGATCAATACCGAGTATCTTGCAGTCGTAGTGTCAGACAATCTGCTGGGCAAGGACATCAAGCTCAGCGAATTCGACGAGGACAGCGACGACTATTTCTACGTATACTATTTGACTACCGATGGCAGCGAACCGACCGGAGCCGACGCCTACGAGTGGAGCGACTACTACTCTGACGGCACCCTGCGCGTAGACAAGACCGACGACAACCTCACCCTGCAGTTCGCCTGGACCGGAACTGACGGCAACAGCGACTTCTCCGGCAGCTACGACGGCGGCTACACCTATATCAAGGAAAGCCCCTACTACTTCACCGTCGACGGCAACCGCACCGACCTCAAGGCAGCCTTTGCCGAAGAGAAGTCCGACGGCGTAGCGCTCTACCTCACCTCCGGCGACATCGACGATGCCAAGCGTCTCGAGGATGTGTACTACTATGCCCGCGTGTTCGTGCCCACCAGCGCGCTCGACGGACGTACCATCGACATCACCGGAAACAGTGAGTACGAGCTCGACTTCATCGACAACCGCTCCGACGAGAAGATCTACCTCAGCAACGGCAACACCGGCAGCGCGACGGGTACAATCAGCGTCAAGAAAAACGACGACGGCACCTACGAGGTACAGGTCGACGTGGCCAGCATGGGCTCCGATGCCGACCGCAGTCTTGCCGCCTACTATGTCGGCACTCCCATGACCTACGACATCTCTACACCGAATGTGTTCAGCGTCGCCGGTGAAGAGAAGGCCGAACTGAAGTCTGCCGTGGTCAAGCACGACAGCGACGGTCTCTATACCATCTACCTCTCGTCGAAGGCCGGCGTCACGACCGAAGCCGGTATGGCCGATGCCGACATCATTGTCACCGTGCCTGAAGTGTTCATGACCGACGAGACCAAAGGCTTCTCGGGTACCGAGAACAACGCCAAGATCTCTGTCACCTACGACGGCGCCACCTACAACCAGGCTTCGTGCAAAGGCACCGGTGCCCTTGCCATCGGCGGCAACGTGAAAGCCAAGCTTGAAGGCACTACTGTCACCGTGACCTTCAACGTATACAGCATCTCCAAGTATAGCGGCAGTCTGTCCGGCTACTTCTCGGGCACGGCCACAGTACTCTAACCATAAATTACCTACAGAATCAAAATGATCAAAAAGATATTATCCGTTGTGTTGATGGCCACTGCTCTGACGGCCACTGCACAGGCCCAGCAGAAAGTACACTTGGCCAAGGGCGACCAGACCGTTGCCACCTATACGCTCAGCGACGGTGACTACATCTGTTTCAGCCGTCCCGAAAATATGGAAACCGACAAGAAAGTGGAGGTGACCGAGACCGAAACGGGCAAAAACTACGTCAGCTATACCATTGCGACCAATACGCCCCAGCAGGCCTACGCCCATATGCTGGTCAAGAGCTCGTTTCTCGACCTCTTCCTCACCCAGTACTACGGACTGAGCCTTTCCACCGCCACTGAGGAGCAGTTGCAGAACGCTTTCAAGACCCTGTTCTCTGCCGGATACGGCTATGTGGCCGACGCAGCCGGCACGTTCACTTTCAAGGACGGACAGGATGACGGCAACGGCGAGACCCTCTTCATACCCGGAGGCCAGGAATACTACATCGTCACCGTTGATGTCGATGTGCAGGACAGCAAGTACACCATGGGCAGCGAGTTCTCCTACACCAAGGTGACCACCAAGAATCCCGGACAGAGCAGCGAGACGCTCACCGTGACCTACGAAGGTCTCAATGAGAAGGGTGCCGCCCACTTCAGCATCACTCCCGGTTCGGGCATCGTCACCCTGCACACCGTCTTTGCCACGACAGCCAGCATCGACGAGTTTGTCAATACTTACAGTTACGACTATCTGATGTTCACCCAGGGCGAGTCGTTCACCACTGAGCAGTGGAACGCGCTCGACGAGAGCGACCAGGCATGGTCGGTCAGCAAGGAAGCTGACTTCTCACTCTATGTGCTGGGCATCGACAAGAACGGCAACTGGGTGAAGGCGCAGGTCGACACCCATATCAAACCGAAAGTCGACGACAACTGCCCCACGCTCGACGTGACCAGCAACACCGCCTCCGACGGCAATGTCAGCGTGACGGTCAGCGTCAGTCCGCAGACCCTCACAAAGGCCACCGTACGTCTGATGTTGGAGAATGACTTTGCCAATGAGGTCAACAAGTATACCTACGACAAGCCCTCTGACGTGTGGCCCGAAGTAGCCACGGCCGGCGATGCAGAAGACATCACCGAGGCGGTCAACGCCAGCGGTACGTACACCTTCAGCAAGGAGAGTCTTGCACGCGGATGGTACGTCGTGCTCTTCACGGCCACCGATGCCAATGGTACGACGCTGACAAAGGCCGGTTTCCACTCCCATCTGACCGATGCCAAGTGGGATCTCACCACCAAGACCTACCCCGCCTCGTCGACATCGGAGGCCAGCGCCAAGTCCCTGGCTCCTGCCACCGGAAAGATAAGCGTGGCCCTGCCCAAGGCAGATGTCAACACCCTTGCAGCAAAGCACCTGAAATAGTTATAGGCGGGTCGTCTGGACATAGGCGGCACGGCAAAGATTATCCCCGGACTCCATACCGTTGGTGTCCGGGGATTTTGTTTATGGGCGGGTCCTAGGCAAATATCTGAAATCTGCCATTTGTTTTCCCGTTTCGTGTTAACCTACAGCCAAAGATTTGCATAAAGAAGAAAACGATATTATGACATACTCAGATCTGGAAAAGAATTTCAAGCAAATAGAACTCATGAGTGCGCAAGGAGATGCCAACGCGCAAAACCAATTGGGAGTTTGCCATTTGGTGGGGATCGCCGGACTTCCAAAGGATCCCGTGAAGGCCAACGAACTGTTTGCCCTTTCTGCAGCCCAAGGTTTCCCAAAAGCCCAATTCAATTTGGGGGTGAGTTATATGGAGGGCAGAGGTGTGCAGAAGGATGAGGAAAAAGGCACTGAATGGATGAAGAAGGCTGCTGGCCAAGGTCTTTGTTCTGCATTGAGATTTTTAGGGGTTTGCCATTATTACGGTACAGGCGTTGAGAAAGACTGGAAAAAAGCGGTGGAATTGCTCACCAGCGCAGCAAAGCGCAACGATTCGGCTTCACAATATGAGCTTGGCAGATGGTATGAGAATGGCTGGGCTGTAAGAAAAGATGTCGTCAAGGCTTGCGGATGGTATGAGAAAGCTGCAAAGCAAGGACATAAAGAGGCGGCAGCGGCCATAGAACGGTTTGTGAAAAACGGTGAAATTAATTATTTCAGCTTCTCGACAAGACAAAAGATAAAAGGCAAATGGTATACCCGCGTCATTCCCTTTGGCGACAACTTTATCGTTCAGAGCAAAGGGTTGTGGGGAATAGTCGACGGTCAGAACAATGTGAAGTTGTCCGTCAGATACATGCGTGTCCACTGGTTTGCCGGCGGCTATGCGGGGCTACAGGAGAACAACAAGTGGGGCTTGGTAGACACAGACGGAAATATCACCATCAAGCCGCAATATGACTCCATACGGTATCTTCGTCAAAACAAGGCATGCGAGGCAGAGAAAGACGGACGTAAATTGGTTGTCTCGCCAGACGGGAGCATACCGTTCAAGGCAAGAGGAAAGAATTGCCGGTTTGAGGGTGACAAAATCTTTGTATGGACAAAGGGCTCTTTGTGCAGACTTTACGACACGGATGGCACACCGTTTGGCGGTTCTCACGAACTTATACACGCCGAGGAGGATTACTTCGTAGGTTATGATAAAGATGGAAAAAGCCGCAGGAATAGGCAGACGCTGATCAAGTCCAACGGAGAAGAAGTGAAACTTCCCATTTGTGAGATCAGCGTCTTTAGAAACCACATCGCCAAGTTCCGCCATAACAATAAGTACGGCATCATAGACGACAACGGAAACGTCGTTGTTCCCAACCAATATGACTTTATCAGCCTGGAATACGACGGTATCATAGCCATTAACGTGGGTAACCAGTCAAAAGACTACGACGCTTATTTCTATGCCGAGCCTTTTGATGGAAAATGGCAATTGTGGAACGACCGGTATCAGGCGATTACGCCCTACTATTACGACGACCTTTCAAGCATAGACGTTGGCGGGGCCTGTATTACAATAGCCCAAAGAGACGGACATTGGTATTTGATAACGCCCAACGGAGAGACTCTGTTTGCCGAAGATGACAATGAACTGGAGGAAAAACGCAAGGCCTCCGATGAAAGAGACACTCCGAAAGACCCCGAGGAAGGGCAATTTGAAATATTCGGCGACACAACCTACAAGAAGGAAGGCTATAAATTTTATGTCCGTGCTTACGACGGCAAGTACATCCGGCACTACTATTACACGCCCTATCTGGCCATGCCGGTAACTGGCCTGGACTTGCATTGGAAGATCGGGGATTCCTTTGTCAACATCTATGGACAAGACATGCCCAACCTTCATCCGTTCAAAATCAGTCTGCCGAAGAAGCCACGACGGATATTCCGCCTCGCCCAGAAATACCTCAGTCTCAGCAACAAGGATAAGATTACTTTGTTCGTTGACCTAATGACTTTCTTCGGATTGACCAAAAGAGAGGTCATCAGCATATATTCCTGCTTCAAAACGGACACAAGAAGAGCTGTGGCCTGCGACTGGATTGTCAGGAAGTTAAGACGTAACAAAAGTTTCAAGATGGATGTGCACGAGTTGGCCTCCATGTCCGTTGACATCGAATATTGGCTTAGGAGAAAAGGGATAGAAGACAAGTAATGTCAACTGTAGCTTTGTGCTTGCAGACTGGACACCCTCTCTATTTGTACAACATCACGATGCTTCCTGCCGTGATCAGTGCCGCTCCGAGGATGGTCTTCAGACTCACCGGTTCCTTCAGAAATACGAAGGCGAGGCAGATGGTGATGACCACGCTGAGCTTGTCTATCGGGGCCACACGGCTCACATCGCCCATCTGTATCGCCTTGAAGTAAAACAACCATGACAAGCCCGTGGCACATCCTGACAGGATGAGGAATGTCCAGGTGTGGCTTGTGATAGACTTGACTTCCGCCTGGTGGTCGCCCGCGAGCACGATGCCCCATGTGATGAGGAGGATGACGGACGTCCGTATGGCCGTTGCCAAGTCTGAATTGATGTCTTTCACACCCACTTTGGCGAAGATTGCCGTCAGTGCGGCAAAGAATGCTGAGAGCAATGCGTAATACTTCCACATGATTGTTGTGATAATTTATTTAGTTACGGGCGGTAATCTTCTGATAGTAACGGCGCTCGCTGACACGAATCTCGCGTATGCGGTCGAGCAAGTCATCGAAATAATCTGCCCCGAACACGTTCTTTCCTTTCAAGCGTTCGTCGTCCAGCACGAAGCCCTTGGTGAGGTATTCCTTGAGAATTCCTGTAGCCCAAATGCGGAACTGGGTTGCCTCGTAACTGTTCACACGATAGCCCACCGCTATGACAACATCGAGATTGTACATCATGACCTCACCAGACCATTTGTCCGAAGGTATCCTAATTTTTCGGATAGTATCGGACAAATGGATTTCACCACTTTCGTCTATTTGCTTAAGATGATAGTTTATGGTTCGAACATCTACCCCAAACAACTCCGCCATTCTCTGTTGTGAAAGCCAGAAAGTGTTGGTGTCGAACACCACTTGCACCTGCACCTTGCCACGTCCACCTCTATACATGAGTATGGATGATTCCATGCTCTTTGCTGCCACATCGGGTGTGAGGGTGGAGCTGAAATATTGGCGCGCCACCTTCACCATCTCTTTCTTGGAGTCTGCGTTCATAGCTACGGCCATGCAAGCGGCACGAGAAAGACGGATGCTTACCACCTCTCTGACGGCACCGCTTCCCAACTCAGCCATTTCCGTGATTTCCACGAAGTGTTCTCCGAGACGGTAGCCTTTCTGTGAAGTCCATGCCTGAGCCTTGGCGATGACACGTTCGAAATTCCAATACTTGCCGTATCCCATCACCCGAGCCAGTTTCCTGGAGTTCCACCATTCCTTGCCGTCGCCATCCACCTCTCGCAGTTGCTCGAAGGGTGATTGCAATACGTTGTTGTTTGTATCTTGCATTGTAGGTTCTTTTTTACTCTTTTTGATTCTCCATCGTAAATCCCAGCGCTTCTGCTTTCTCTTTAAGGGCGATGGCTTTTTTCTCCTTGTATCATCATGTCGGTTCCTTTCACCTTAGCATCCATTTCCAAGCAGGAACCACATGTATGGCAATGTCTCCTGCGTCTATGTCTCGCTCTTCATCTTTGGTAATAAGGCGTGTTCTAAAAATTCCACGCATTATCAAATTCTATTTTGACGGGTATGCTCTTTGTGTCTTTTTGTTTTTATCCGGCATCTTTTTCGTCCTTCTTCAGTCGCATAGCCCGCTATGCTCCTTCAGAAAGACAGAAAAATCTGCTCGGCTAAAATTCAAAAATCCATCAAAGGTAATTTTTAGAACCCGCCTTAATTCATCAGATTTTAGGTTTGATCTCTGGCTGTCATTTAGGTTTACGGCGATAAAAGTAGCAAGAAAATGATAGAGCAGAATAAGGAGGAATAGAAGAAAATGGCCGTGCGAAAGCGCAAACGTTTTCACAAAAAACAGGCAGGGAAGGTGAAAAATGAGCCGAAAAAACGACAGGCGACGTGTCCCACGCCGCCTGTAAAATATAGGGCGCAAGGGCTTGATTGCGTCTTAGTAGGTGCAGTGTCTCACCGCACAGCAGAAAACCCATAGCAGGTGCGGTGGGACACCGCACCCTACTACGTTGCACCTTGCTGTGCAGTGGGACACCGCACCCTACTACATTATTGCCCTTGCAGGTGCGGTGGGACACCGCACCCTACTACGATTACCCTATGGCTATGGTCTCCAGATCATCGGGCACAAACACCCGACCGCTGAAGGCGGACTGTGCCTCGCGGGTGTAGTGCTCCTTCCGCTCCGTGGTCTTGTCCTCCGTATGGTAGAGCACGAGATTGCGCACGGAGAGGGACGTTGACAGACGAGCGCCGTCGAGCGCCGTACTGTGGTGCTTCTCGTAGGGATGGAAACGGTCGGCATCGGCATTGAGGCAGAAGGCTTCGCAGAGCAGCCAGTCGGCTCCTTCCACCCACTGGCGGTTCTCCGCATTGTAAGGTTCGTCTCCCAGACACGCAAGAACGGTACCGTCGGCAAGCACGGCCCGGAACCCGAACTGCGGTTCTTTGGTGGAACGGATGTCGAAGGCGGTCAGCTGCCAGTCGCCCACCCGGAAACTGTCGCCGTCGCCGAGCACGTGGATGACGATGCGGTCGCCGATCAGTGCGCTCAGTTTGGCCGGAAGGGTGTTGCGGCAGATCCACTCCAGCACGCCCGTGACCTTGCTGTTGCCATAGACGTGGAGGTCGCCGTCGTACAGTCCGCCCTTGATCTTCTGCATGACCATCCTCACCAGCCACACGGCACCGAGCACATGGTCGGTATGGGCATGGGTGAGAAAGAGGTGGTGGATGTCAGTGGGGGCGACACCGGCTTTCTCCAACTGGTTGAAGATCTGGTTGCCGCCTCCGGCATCGACCATCAGCAGTGTAGTGTCTGACCGAAGCAGAAAACATGTATTGTAGTATCGGGTGGCAAGGGCGTTGCCTGTGCCGAGCATGGTGAGTCGTGTCATACGCTATATGGTGTTGTTTTGTGGAAATTGCTATGGTTTTGTCGTCGCCGCACCGCCAGCGGAAGACCGGTCCTCATCGGCCGGAGGCAGGCTCCCTTCCAGGGCAAGCAGCGTCTGCTTGGCCGCCAGACCGCCGGCAAAACCGGTCAGCGTGCGGTCGGAACCGATCACGCGGTGGCAAGGTATGACGATGGAGAGGGCGTTGGCCCCAATAGCCCCTGCCACGGCCCTGACGCCGCGGGCATTGCCCAAACGGAGGGCGATATCCTTGTAGGTGCGGGTCTGGCCGTAGGGTATCTCGAGCAAGGCCGCCCACACGCGCCGTTGGAATTCGGTGCCGACCGGGTACAGGGGGATGTCGAAGGTCTTGCGCCTGCCGGCGAAATACTCGTCGAGCTGCGTCTTCGTGCAGAGCAGCACCTGCGACGGACGCTCCGCAAACCCGGTCTGGAGCATCCGGGCAAGCCGCCGCTTGTTGCGCACGGCACTGGGCATGGTACTCCAGTCGCAGAGGCACAGGCTTTCACCGTAGGCACCCAGCATCATCTCGCCGCAGGGCGACTCGTAATATTGTATGCTGACTGTCGGCCGGAGATCGGTCTTTTCCATAAAACGGCTGATGACAACAGTGGGATGAATGTCAGTATCCCAACCGCTGCAAGGTCTCTACGGCATCGGGTACAATGGCGGGGGCTGCCGAGTTGTCGTAGACGGTATCCTTGTGGAAGGGGTTCGGCAGACTGGCATTGCAGCGGTAGCCATAATCGATCAGCAAGCGGAGGGTCAGGTCGGCACGGTTGGTGAAGAGGCCGTCGAGGAAGACGGCCGAGGCGGTGGTGCCGATGGCGGTGGTGTAGCGGGTGGCCGGCACCTCGATGCTCATCAGCTTGTCGTATACGGTAGTCTGGCGCGCACTGTCGCGTCCCGTGTAGCGTGCCGTCTGCTCTGCCGTGTCGAAGGTGTAGGGATGGTTGAGCATGCCGGCACGCCGTATGAGGCACGCCTGCCAAGGAGCATTGAGTTCATTGTAATTGTTGGGCTCGCCGGAGATGGACGGTCCCATGATGTGCGCTCCCAGCTGCAGGCCCTCCTTGATATAGGCCGCATAGCCGGCGGGAGTGTCATACGCCGTCTCGGTGGATCCGGCCTTTTTCCACAGCAGGTAGCACATGGGTACTTTGCCTCCGAACACCTTGTAGGCTCTGGCCAGCGCGTCCTTGGAGAAGGTCTGCAGGACTACCTTGCCGTCGGTATTTCCCACGTTGACCTTGCCGTCGGCATAGAAGGGCTGCCCGCCCGCGGGCCGGGTGATGATGTTCCACCCGTTGGCTGCGAGCAGATTGTAGACCCGTACCTCCATGTCCTCGGGGTTGAGCTCCGGTTTCTTGAATTCGATATAGAGTCCGGGCCTGTTGCCGGTGTCGGCAGGGTCGTCGGTATAGGCATCGGCGAAGTCATACTCCACAAAGTCCATGCAGGTCTGCGCACAGGTGTAGGCCACGCTGCTGTCGTCGCACTTCACGGTTTTCTTCTCCGCCCGGTAAATCTGCTCCAGGGTCATGTCCTTGAACTTGTCCTTTATGCCATAGGCGAGTATACGCTCTCCCCTACTGTCCCGGCGGAGCATTTTTCCTCTGGCATAGGCCATCTGGTCTTGCAGGGCCGACACATACTGGCGGGTGCCGCCGTCGGCGGCAAACGCCGCGCGTGCCTGTTGCGGACAGGCGGCATTGAACCAGCTGCCGGCATCGAGCGCAAGGAGCTCACGGTAGTAGTACGACTGGGTATGGTAGGGCACGAAGGTCTCTTTGTCACGCCGGCACTGCGCCAGGATATCGTCCTCGGAGAAATGTTGAGAACCGTCGGCGTTGCGGAAACTGCGGTAGAAGTCGGCGCGTGTCGCCGGAAGGCTGTCGCCGTAGACCTGGTCGATATCGGTAGTGCGCTGCAGGCTCTCGTCGTGGTTGGCCAGCACCACACCGTCCTTCGACGACTGCAGGTCTGACTCCAGATAGTCGGCCCCCATCTCGCGCGCCCACCGCCATGCGGCCTCCGTTTCCTCCGGGGCCCAGTAGGTGGAACCGCGGTGTGCCACTACGGCATAGAGCGGCACGTAGTCGCGCACCTTGGCCATGTCGGCCGTGATGACGGCCACATCTATGTGCAGGGCGTCAGTGTCAGAGAAATGTTCTTCGCTGGTGCATGAGGTCAGGGCATGCGCCAGCAGCAGGGTCGCCGTCAGGGCGGTCAGGAAAATTCTGTTCATGAGTGTCGTCATTTGTTTTGCAGAAGACGGTTGTGCAAAATTACAGATTTCCTGCCAACGCCCGACGGCATGCCGCCAAAAACGGACTGGATTTTTACCAATTTTAAGACCCCAACAGAGATTGCGGGCCTACTTCTTCCTTACCCGCTTTGACGGTCTGATGGAGCCGGTGGGACACACGTGGAGACACAGCAGACAGCCTACGCACTTTGCGCCGTTGATGCGCGGCTTGCGGTCGTCGCCGAAGGTTATCGCCTGGTGGCCGCCGTCGCTGCACGATATGTGGCACCGGCCGCAGCCGATACACTTGCTGCGGTCGATCTGCGGATAGACGACGGTGGTGCGGTCCATCTCCGAAGGCAGGACAAAGTTCTTCAGTTCCTCGCCGATGACACTGTGGAGACTCTTCAGTCCCCTACCCTTCAGATAGGTGGAGAGCCCTTCCTTCAGGTCGTCGATGATGCGGAAACCGTACTGCATCACGGAGGTGCACACCTGCAGGTTGGTGCATCCGAGCTGCAGGAACTCCAGCGCGTCCCGCCATGTCTCGATGCCGCCGATGCCGCTCAGGGGCGTGAATTCCAGTATCGGGTTTTTCGCCAGCTCGAGGATATGGCGCAGGGCGATCGGCTTGATGGCGCGCCCGGAATATCCGGAAATGGTGCGCTGGCGGGACACCATGGAGGAGTCGGACATGGTGACGCTCTTGATCGTGTTGATGGCAGATATGGCGTCGGCGCCGGCAAGCGATGATGCCACAGCGGGCGCATTGATCTGCGTGATGTTGGGCGTCATCTTGGCGATGACCGGTATGTTGACCCGGTTCTTCACGTAGGCGGTGTAGTACATCACAAGCTCCGTGTTCTGCCCCACGTCGCTGCCCATGCCCTCGAGTCCCATCTGGGGGCACGAGAAGTTGAGCTCCACGGCGTCAAGCCCTGCATCCTCGGCCATATGGGCGAGCGTTGCCCAGTCTTGCAGCGTCTGGCCCATGATGCTGGCGATGACCACCTTGCCGGGGTAGTTCTGCTTCAGCCTTCTGAGTATCTCGAAATCCACTTCGGCAGGGTTCTCGCTGAGCTGCTCCATGTTGCGGAATCCGTAGAAGTCACCCCGATGTCCCTGCTCGCACACGGAGTCGAAGCGGGGCGACACCTCATGGATGTCCTCCAGACAGATGGTCTTGTAGTACACGCCGGCCCATCCCGCATCGAACGCCCTTGCCACCATTTCGTAGTTGGTGCAGATGGCGGAGGATGCGAGGAAGAACGGATTTTCGCATTTTATGCCGCAGAATTCTATCTCGAGGCTCGGTTCGCCGGCATCCGCCACAGCACTGCCACCATCATCGGCCTGCCGCTGTTCCTTCAGACTCCCGGCTATCTCCCAGATGGCGACGGGACGGTCGTAGTGTATGCAAGCCTTCTCGGCAGCGAGCAGTTCGCCGTCGCTGCAGCCCTCGATCCATCGGGCGGCGTTGGCACAGTTGTCAAACCGTATGGAGCGCAGCATGCGGGCGGGGTCGCCGCCGGTGCACACGGCACTGCACGGTGCGTTGTCGCAGAGCAGGCATCTCAATGCCTCTTCCTTGTAGTTTCTCATATTCGTAATGTTATTGTAGGCAGTTTGATAATCTTGCGCAAGATAGACATTTTCCGGCAAAAAATATGCAAGCAGACCAACTTTTCTGCTCCAATTTATGATTATTTGAGAATGTCGGGACGGCCACAGAAAAAACAATGCCCTGATGCCGCAAGATTGAATAAAGTACGTACCTTTGCAGCTGACCATATAAAAGAAATGAAAAGTATGAGAATAAAAGCACTCTTGACCACACTCGCGCTGGCACTGTCATGCCACCTGATGTCCTATGCCCAGACTACGGTAGCGTCGGGCTTCGAGAAACTTGACAAGTGGGCGGCCGACTGCATCGGCAGAAACAAGATGTCGCTGGGCTATCCCGGCAACAACGACATCAAGCTGCAAGAGTTCTACAAATGGTATACCGACAACCACCTGGAAGAGATGATTATCAACAACGCTGGCGACCCGTTTTCCAACGGCGACCATACGCTTTCGTCGCTCGACTTCGAGCGTGAGGTAATCGAGTACTTCGGCCCGAAATACGGCTTCGACAAGAGCAACCTGTGGGGACTGGTCACCATGAGCGGCACCGACGGCAACAACCACGGCATCTACTTCGGCGTGAACTACCTGAAGAAGAAAACGGGCAAGATGCCCGTCGTGTATGTGTCTGACGAGGCACACTACAGCAACTATCGTCTCTGCGACCTGCAGCATCTGGACGTGAGGCTCGTGAAAAGCGACGAGATGGGGCGCATGATTCCCGACTCACTGGAGAAAGCGCTCGACACGACACGCCCCTGCCTCGTCATCTACGCCATGGGATCGACACTCAAGGGGGCCATCGACGACCAGAAGGCGCTGAACAAGGTGCTTGCAAGGCATGCCGGCATGGCCGTGTACCGCCATGTAGACGCGGCCCTCTTCGGCGGCTATCTCCCCTTCACCGCCTACGGAGACATGGTGAGCCGCAAGTCGTCGGCCTTCGAATCCATCAGCATCAGCGGCCATAAGTTCTTCGGCATAGACAGTCCGTGCGGACTGTTTCTCACTACGCGCGACGTCTACGACAACCAGACCACGTTCGACATACCCTACCTCAACGCCAACATGCGCATGATCAACTGCTCGCGCTCGGGCGTAGAACCGATCAAGTTCTGGTGGCTCATACAGACCATCGGCGACGAGGGCTGGACACGGCAGGCCGCACAGATCATGGAGAACACCCGGTATCTGAAGTCGCAGCTGGAAAGCATACACTGGCCATGCTGGCAAAACCAATACAGCAACACCGTACTCTTCAAGCGCCCGTCCGACAAGATTGTGGCCAAATACAACCTGGCATGCGGCGAGGCTTTCGGCCAGAAAGTGTCGCACATCGTAGTCATGCAACACGTCACCAAGAAGGCCATCGACCTGTTCATTGCCGACCTGAAGTAAAAACAAACGCAAAATGCGTCCACTGAAATCAGAAAATGTCATTTGCACAAAAAACGGAAGCATCTTCCTTCCCTATCTTATAGAACAAAAAAGTGTCTCCGACGGCAATCGTACAAAGGCCTTGTACGGTTCGTACAAAGGCTTTGTAGCGTCACTACAAGGCCTTTGTAGCGTCAGTACAAGGCCCTTGTAGCATTCGTACAAGGCCCTTGTACGATTTCAGAACGGACTTATCCGCCAGGTGATCTGACAGTTGAGACAGAATGGCCGGCAGATCCGGGGTATTATTTGCATTTTTTATCCACCCGTTTGAAGAAATAATTGTAATTTTGGAGCGTCTTCACCGATTGCCGGAGCGGACCGGAGTCCGCCCTCCCGTCTCCCGTCACAACGAAAAGGAGTGGCGGCAAACTTGCGGACAACCGAAGTGGAGACCCTTGCGAGATGATCCATACTGACCCCGACCCAAAACCAAAAGACAACAAGCGATGAGAACAATCCACACCATATCCTTTCTGCTTCTATCCGTATTCTGCCACGCCCAGATATCCATTGCAGACTTGGCAAAGCAGGCCGAGCTCGAACGGAACCCGTTGCACAAATACGAAAACGTGTATACTTTCCAGAACGGCCTGGCCGAAGCCACGCTGTATATCGAGGAGGAAGGGACCAGACACGGCATCGTAGACGAGGAGGGGAATGAATACGTGTCCTTCGTCTACGACAATCTTGACCTGGTAATGGAAGGCAACTCCTATAAGGACAATCTCTACAGAGCGACCGTCAATGACCGGTGCGGACTGGTCAATTCGCAGAACTCCACGCTCATGACTTGTGAATACACCTATATCAAACAGGCCAAAGGCAACATCTGGAAGACATGCAGAAACGGGAAATACGGCTATGTCCAGCTGAACGGGACACAAAGCGTCACGACCAAAATACCCTGCATCTACAGCAGCATAGGCGAATACACGGCCGACAAACCGATCCGTGCCAGCTACAAGGGGCAACGGGGACTTGTCGACTCGCAAAACAACACGGTCGTGCCTTTCGAATTTGAGAAGATCGGAGATTTCAATGACAACGGAGTCGTATGGGTGGAAAAGGACGGACAGTACGGCCTCTACAACTACGAAGGACAACTGTTGCAACCTTGCAAAATAACAGAAGCCTACACTTTGTCGGCCACAGGCGAGAAGCAGCCTGTAGCTTTTGAAGGCGACCTTGCACTGTCCGACTCCTGCATTTTCATGGTACGCGACGGAAGGACCGGTGTCATAGACGGAAATACGGGCAACACCCTACTCCCCTACATGTATGAACATCTGTCGCCCGTCATCAACGGCAGATTGTTCTATGAGAGCAACGGCAAGTGGGGAATTGTCACCCAAGACAACCGTACCATACAGCAGGCCGTCTATGAGAAGGTGGAAGTAAACAAAGAGTGCCTGTCGGAAACACATATCCCCGACGGACTGTTGCGCTCCGACATGCACGTGAGCGTCAACGGCATTTGCGGCATGCTGCGCATGGACGGCACTGAGCTGATACCGGTAAAATACGATTTTCTCGGTGAATACTCCGAAAACATGATCATTGCCAAGAAATCCGGCAAATACGGCTACATCGACGACAACGGCAAAGAAGCCGTCCCCTTTGTCTACTTCGGTGCAGACAATTTTTCAGAAGGGCTTGCTGCCGTAAAAAACGAAAAGGGGAAATATCTGTTCATCAACAAAGCGGGAGAGACAGTGATCAAGCCGCATGAGTATGACAAGGTCGACAGATTTGTCAACGGCACATGCAAGGTGTACAAGAAAGACAAGGTCTGGGAAATAGACAGAGAGGGAAAGAAAGTGAAGGATTCCAAAAGAGACCTGTAGGTGACACACCCCCTTCAGTCCCTGCAGCCACCATGCCTGTGTGTTCCGGAGCAATCCGGATACAGACTCGGACAAACGCTCTCCTGACGGTCTGCCCACTGAAAGGACAGCATAATGTCAATGACATTGCCCGCGACATTGCCAACAGTTTTCGTCGCCGTATGGAATGCAATCTGACGCGTGAGGAGGTGGAAATGCTTACCGAGTATTGCTCACTCGTGCTCGTCAAGGCATGGTGATTGTGGTGCCTAACGGAAACTACGGCGTGACACCTGACGAAACACGAAAGCTAGAGTGGTATGATGGCATTTACATCTATCTAAAAGAGATTGGTGTCCCAGAAATATAATGAAATGATGGAACTTAGGCATTACATAGACGCATTTTCCTCTTTGCATACAGCAAAGGTAAAGGGACACAAAGCTCCTCATAAGGCCGTGTTGCTATTGGCAATCATTGACCTTATTGAGG
>CAVHOL010000050.1:0-19175 GCA_963637655.1 bacterium
TCTACCTTTCCAGTTAATAGAACGAAAAAGTGTCTACTGAAATCAGGAAAAGTCAGTACGAAGACTACAAAGGCCTTGTACGGACGCTACAAGGCCTTTGTACGGACAGTACAAGGCCTTTGTAGCAACAGTACAGAGGCCTTGTACAAAATAAGAATGATGATCCTACTCTACCGTGACGGGCAGCATGGCGGCAGGAAGGCCGGGAGCGGTGACGGTGAGCGTGGCCGTGCCGTGTGATATACCTTCTACGACCACAACGAGCTGGCCGCTGAAGAGGGGCATCTGCCGGGAGCAGAACGGCACGAGCGACGTGGCATCGCCGTTGCACGCGGCACGGAACCGGCCCGCACCCGTGACCTCAAACGACATCATGTCGGTGGCCGTCGGACACGGATTGCCGTCCTTGTCGACCAGTGATACGGTGACAAAACTCAGGTCGTGGCCCGTAGCGGAGATGGCAGTGCGGTCGGCCTGCAGCACGATACGCGCCGGAGCGCCTGCCGTGCGCACGGTCTGCGTAGCCGCGGCACGCCCGTCGGCATCGTAGGCCACGACACGCAGTTCGCCGGGAGCGTACTTCACGTCGTTCCAGCGCAGACGGTAGCGGTCGAGACGCGCGGTGTCGCTCTTGGCGATACGGCCCTGGCTGACACCGTTGACAAACAGTTCAGCAGACGGCCAGCTGGTATAGCAATACACCGGCGTGACCTCGCCCTCGCGTCCCGGCCATGTCCAGTGGGGCAGCAGATGGAGCGTGGGCACATCCTTGCGCCAGTGCGAGCGGTAGAGCCAGTAGCGGTCCTTGGGCAGTCCGGCAAGGTCGCAGATGCCGAAGTAGCTCGACCGCGAAGGCCAATACTCATCATAGGGCGACGGTTCGCCCAGATAGTCGAAACCGGTCCACACAAACTCGCCGATGGTATAGTCGCGGTCGTCCTGCATGGCCCAGTCGTCATCGGGCAGATTGCTCCAGGGACAGTACTCCGTATCGTAGCTCGAGCACTGGCCATCGGGGTAGACACGGGAGTCGCTCGCCTCGACCGGGAACTTGTACACGCCGCGGGAGCTGACCGTAGAGGCGGTCTCCGATCCGAGCAGGAACCCTTGCGGCAGCTGGCGGATATTGTTGTCGTACTTGTATACGCGATAGTTGAAGCCCGGCACGTCCATGGCCTGCGCGAAGCCCGACTTGAGGGCATCCTCGGCACGGTCCATACCCTGGGTGACCGGCCGTGTGGGATCAAGGCGGTGGCAGATGTCCTGCAGACGGACGGCGATCTGGCGGCCCTCCTCGCTCCACTGCTCGGGTATCTCGTTGCCGATGCTCCACATCACGATGGAAGGATGGTTGCGGTGGTTGAGCACCAGATTGGCGATGTCACGGTCGGCCCATTCGGAGAAGAAGCGGGCGTAGCCGTTCTTGCACTTGGGATAGATCCACATGTCGAAACTCTCGGCCATGACCATCATGCCCATCGAGTCGCAGACGGCCATCTCCATCGACGAGGGCATATTGTGGGCCGTGCGGATGGCGTCGGCACCCATCTCCTTCATCAGACGGATCTGGCGGATGAAGGCGGCCTTGTTTTCGGCGGCACCGATCGGGCCGAGGTCGTGGTGCAGACAGACACCCTGCAACTTGCGCGACACGCCGTTGAGCTGGAAGCCGCCCTCGCGCGACACCTTCACCGTGCGTATGCCGACACGGCTGACGGTCTTGTCTATCTGGCGGCCGCCGCGCAGGAGGCGGGTCTCGAGCGTATAGAGATAGGGGGTCTCGGGCGACCACAGACGGACGCCGGCTATCTGCAGTGCGGCAGCGGCATTGCCGTCGGCGTCAAATGCAGACGTGCGGTCGCTGGCCACCACCTGTCCTCCGGCATCGCGGAGCGTGCGCTCCACGGTGAGTCCCTTTGCAGCGGAGCGCACCCGGGTATTGAGCGACACGTAGGCCCGCCCGCCGCTGACGGAGTCGGTACGGAAGTAGCCGCCCCAGGTATCGAGGCTGGCCTTGTCGGCGGTGGTGACAAGACTGACGGAGCGGAACAGACCGCCGCCGGGATACCAGCGCGATGACTCCTCACGGTTGTTCAGACTCACGCTGATGGTGTTGCTGCCCTTGCGGAGGTAGGGCCGCACGTCTATGCGGAAAGCATTGTAGCCGTAGGCCCAGTAGCCGGCCAGCCGGCCGTTGACGTAGACGTGGGGCTCCGACATGGCTCCGTCGAAGCAGAGCATGGCCGTGACGGGCAGCGTCTTGAGGTCGACCGTGGTGCGGTAAAAACCGCGTCCGATCCACGGGAGTGCACCCGAGCGTCCCGACTTCTCGGTCTTCTCGGTCTCGCCGTTCTGCTCGATGGCCACAAACTGCAGGTCGTACTTCTTGTCAAACGGTCCGTTGATGGCCCAGTCGTGGGGCACGGTCACGGCCGTATAGTTGATGCTGTCGCGGGAAAACTGCCAGGCGGTCAGTTCGCGCACGCTGCGCTGCTGGGCTGAGAGGCCCGTGGCGACGGCGAGAGCGACAGCGGATATCAGTATTTTTTTCATCGTATATTATTGTAAGACGTGTTCTTTATTGATTGCAAGTCGTATTGATTGCAAGTCGTGCCCTAAAACGCGGCACGGACTATTGTTTTCTGAACTTCGCAAACTCCTCCATGGCCGGCAGGGCGCGGCCCGTATGGTTGTCGAAGAGTCCGCGGTTGATCCAGCTGCCGATGACCTTCTGTCCGCTCTCGTTCTCCTCGGGGAACCACCAATAGAGGCCGGTGACACGGGGATGGCGGTAGAGCATGTCGACGAGCTCGCGGGTGAACTGCGCCTGTCCGTCGGGCGTGAGGGGATAGAGGTCGGAGAACTCGTCGGGCGTCTTGGCCCAAGCGTCGTTCTCGCGCGAATAGTAGAAGGCGGTCTCCACGATCATGATGCCCTTGTCGGGATAGCGGGTCTCGAGTGAGTCGAGCGTGCGGCTCAGGTTGGGGATGTCGGAGTGCCACATGGGATAGTACGACAGGCCGATGATGTCGTAGTCTACGCCAAAGCGTGCCAGCCGGTCGTAGTAGCCCTTGGTGGCCTGCCAGTCGGCGGCGTGCTCAGTATGGATGATGATGCGCGCATCGGGGCACTCCTCACGGCAGGCCCGCACGCCGCTCTTGAGCATTGTGGAGAGCGTGTCCCAGTTGGCATCGTCGCAGGGATCGGTCTTGGCCGTGGGCCAAAGCATGCCGAAGGTGATCTCGTTGCCCACCTGTATGAGGTCGGGCGCAGCGCCGTGGGCCTTGAGATGGCGCAGGGCACGGCGCGTATGGGCCTCCACGGAGTCGGCCATCTGTGCGGGTGTGCAGTCGGCCCAGGCCTTGGGCGTGAACTGCTTGCCGGGGTCGGCCCAGGTGTCGGAGTAGTGGAAGTCGAGCATGAGGTTCATGCCGGCCTTCTTGATACGGCGGCAGAGCGGGGTGATGTAGTCGAGATCCTGGCATACGCCCTCATCCTTGTGGTCGTCGGAAGCATACTCGGGATGGACAAAGAGCCGCACGCGGGCGGCGTTCCAGCCCTCTTTCTTTGCCATCGTGAGCAAAGGCATGGCCTTGCCCTTGGCTGTACGGTACTGGGTGCCCCGCTGCTCATAGGTAGGCAACAGAGAGATGTCGCCGCCGAGCAGCCGGCCGGTCTGTGCAGACAGGGGCAGCGCAAGGGCGAGGAAGGCTAGTGCAGGAAAAATTCTGTATTTCATAGGAATGGAAATTGAACGTCTTTGGATGTTTTTTCACCGGTAGCTCCGCCGACCTTCTGCATGCGGCGGCGTATGCGGCGGACGATGGTCTGCCGCAACTGCAAATTTACCATATTATTTACGATTTCGTGCACTCCCGGCATCAGAAAAAGGAAAGAAACAGAATATATCCGCCCTCTGCTTTAGAAATCAATCGGGGCGGACAAGAAAAAACGTGGGAGAAAAAGTATATTTTATATAAATTATTATTATATTTGCAAAAGTTTCCTATACTGTGGAAATTTTCACCATTTTTCCCCTCTTCCGGAACAGACTTGAACAACCATCGACACTTCACGAAACCACACCATCCTATGATCATCCACTGCCTTGCCATCGACGATGACTCAGCATATCTGGACTTGCTCGTCAGCCATATCAACAAGATACCGTACCTGCATCTTGTGGCCGCCTGCCACACGGCAGAAGAAGCCCGGCAGCATCTGCGCGACGAGGTGGTCGACGCCATCTTCATGGCCATCGACATACCCGACGTCAACGGCATCGAATTCGTCAGGTCGCTCGACTCCACCCCGATAGTAGTCTTCGTCACTGCATACCCCGAGTATGCCATCGCCGGCTACAAGGTCGATGCGGCCGACTTCCTGCTCAAGCCCTACACCTTCGAGGAGGTCAAGGCTGCCGCCGAGAAGGTGAAGCGCCGGCATTTCATCTTCAACCATCTGCCGACACTGATACTCCGCAATTTCGACGACTTCATCTTCTTCAAGACCGAGCACCGCGTGGTGCGCGTCGACATCGCCGACATCATCTATATCGAGAGCCAAAGCGAGTACCTCAAGATACACCTCCGCGACCAGCGGCCGCTGATGGTGCTGCTCAGCATGAAGCGCATAGAGGAGCGGCTTCCGCCGAGCTTCATGCGCATACACCGCTCGTATATCGTCAATCTGAAGAGGATAGCCGAGGTGAACAAGAGCCGTGTACGGATGGTCTCCGACGACACGCTGCCCATCGGCGACAGTTACCGCGAACGGTTTATCTCCTATCTGCGCGCCAAATATCTCGGCAAGTAGAATCTTTTTTTTCATTGTGCGGTGGGACACCGCACCTACTATAAAATTTCCTCATTGTGCGGTGGGACACCGCACCTACCCATCAAAAAAAGAACCGGGTGTGGCATAACGTATTGGAAGCGTTATGCCACACCCGGTCTTTATATTTATAGACGTGTATAATGATGTTTTATACTCCCAGCCCCGTAGGGGCGGAATAATATAGCGTAGGGGCTCGCTCCTGCGTTTTAGGGTTGTGCTTTGACCGTTGCCCCTGTAGGGGGCGCATAATTCAACCATATCCAATTTAATTATGCGCCCCTACAGGGGCAACGTTTGAGATACCCGTTAGAGATAGGGCCGCGCTCGACTTTGTCGCTTGCCTAAGCAAGAGCCCTATCCTATACTATGTCGCCCCTACGGGGCTGGGGCTACACTTTCCGTCTCGATAAAATGCTTGTTTTGAACACCCCGCTTTTACAGGTCGATGTTGAGCTTGGCCACGAAGGTGCGGGGAGCCTCAAGCGACATGGGGCGGTTCATCACCTCGGTGTTGGTGATGTTGAGCATCTGGAACTGGAAGCCCACGCTGTTGGTCACCTTGATGCCGACGCGCACGTCGAAGGTGGCCTTGTCGGTATTGTTCTTCTGCCAGTAGGCGGCGAGGGTCTGGTCGCCGCAGTCGCCGAGCACGATGCCGCGGACCACCTGCATGAGATTGAACTGGTCGGCGCTCTGCTGGCGCTCGTCGAGCATCAGATAGTCGACGGCCAGGATGCGGCTGCGCCAGTTGACATTGGCACCCACGCTGATACGCTTCCACTGGAAGTCGAGCGAGGTCTTGAACGTATGCTTCGAGCGGTACTTCAGGTACTTCGACGTGTTCGACTTGCCCTTCATCTGCAGCGGGTCGGTATAGGTGGCCTCAAGTGCGTTGTTGGCCTTGTAGTCGGCATCGATGGGGTCGGAGAAGGTATAACCGATGTTGAAGAAGAGTTTGGTGTTGGGGTTGAAGACGCACTGTCCGTTGGCGCTGATTTCCAGACCGTAGATCTGCGCCTTGCTCACATTGTGGAACTGGGCGCCGACGGCGAGGCTCTGTCCGTTGGCCAGCATCGACACGACATCGTTGACACTGTTGATCATCTTGTTGGTCGAACTGTTGAACATGCCGATATTGAACTCGATCATGTCGCGGTACTGCGTGAAGAATCCGGCCACGTCGAGGAATCCCATCACGGGACCGATCTTGTAGCCCTGCTTGAATCCCACCTCGGCATTGAATCCGCTCTCGGCCTTGAGGTCGGTGTTGGGGAAGAGGCTGGCGCCGCCGATGTTGCGCACGAGAAACTTCTCGGTGATCGACGGATAGCGGTAGCCCTGTCCGAAGCTGGCGCGGAGGAAGCTGTAGGGGGCCAGCTCGTAGTTGAGTCCGGCACGGAACACGGGACGGAAGGGCACCTTCTTGCCGAAGATGTTGGTCTCGGCCTCACGGTAGTGGTCGTCGACGCGGTAGTACTCGGCACGCACGCCGGCCGACACGCTCAGACGGTTGAAGAACTTCTGGTCGTACTGCATGTAGAGCGAGGCGTTGTCGCTCTGGAATACATAGTCGGTAGTGGGGTCGAGGCTGTGCTGGTACTCCATGTATCCGGACTTGAAGCGCAGGTGCTGGTAGGTCAGTCCGGCGGTGATGTGGGCGCCGTTCTTCCACTGCTTGCCAAACTGGTAGTCGACATACCAGTTGTTGATCTTGTCGAGCGGATAGTCCTTGGTCAGGCGGTCTGAATTGATGGCGCCTGCCAGCCACTCGGTGAGGTTGGAGGGCAGCTGTCCGTTCAGGACAGACTGAAGGAGATTGGCGGGCAGTCCGTGGTTCATCGTCCATGCGATGAGGTCATTGTAGTCGCTCGTCTTGGCATTGGGGAAGAGCGAGTGGAGGGCCGTGCGGCCGCCGTTGACCACGTCGTTGAGGATGGGATTGGAGAAGTCGCCGCGCATGATGGCCTCAAGTCCGCCCTGCATGAGCGGCTGCATGAGCGGCGAAAGCACGTTGCTCAGGTCGCCCTTGCTCATGTTCATCAGCGTGTTGGCGTCGGTGCCCATGTTGCCGAGGATGTCGGTGATGCTCTTTTCGGCGCTGGCCTCCACGATCTGTCCGTTGCTGAAATAGTAGTAGGCGCGTATCTGGTGGCTCGTGCCGCGGTCAGGGTTGTTGTAGTTGAGGAAGGGGCTGAGGCGGATGGTGTTCTCCTCGCGTCCCATGTTGGCGTAGGCCGAAGGGCGGAGCGGCTCGGTGGCGGAGCGCCAGAAGATGAAGTCGCCGTACTTGTTGCTGTTGAAGTCGAGTCCGGTACCGTAGGTGAGGTAGCGTCCGTGCATGTTGGGCTGGTGGTAGGTCAGTTTGCCGCTGAGGTTGAAGCGCTTGTTGAAGTTCTGCTCGCGGTAGCCCTCGTCGGTCATGAGGTTGAGTCCGGCCGTCACGTCATAGTTGCCGATACGGCGCGAGTGCAGGAATTCCCAGCCCTCGTATATCGGATTGCGGATGCCGTTGTAGAGACTGTTGCGCAGGAGGGGCTTGACGGGGAACTTGTCGTCCTTCCAGAAATTCTTGTCGTAGTAGCGGTAGGTGTCGTTGGCATAGTCGTTGTAGATGCCGACATAGGAGGCGATGTGCGTGCGGGGGGTCAGGTCGGGACGGGCCGTACGCACGTTGATGATGCCGTTGAGGGCCGACGATCCGTAGAGCACCGACGAGGCGCCCTTCATGATCTCCACCTGCTCCACGTTCTGCAGCGGCACGTTGTTCCAGTTGATGTCGCCCGTCTGCGGGGCGAGCACGCTCAGTCCGTCGATGAGGATAAGGGCACGCGAACCGACGCCGAAGGTCCAGCCGCCACCGCCGCGGATGCTGGGCTGCTTGTCTACGATGTCGACACCGGGAAGGGTCTTCAGCGAAGCCGAGAGGTCGGTAGGTGCCTGGCGTGCGAGGTCGCCGCTCTTGAGCAGATCCATGGATACGGTGACGTCGCTCAGCTTCTGCGAGAATTTTCCGGCGGTGACCACGACGTCCTGCATGAGGTGTTCGCTCACCTTCATGTAGATGTCCTGTTCCTGCACTTCGCGCTTGTCGATGACGACGGCGAGCGTGTAGCTTTTGTAGCCCACATAGGAGAATACAAGGTCGGAACCGCCCGAGGGCAGCTTCACTTCGTAGGCGCCGTCGATATTGGTCACGGCGGCGGTCTGTCCCGTCTTGAGACTGATATTTACGCCGACAAGCGGTTGGTTGTCGGCGGCATCGTAGACGTGTCCCTTCAGTATCTGCGCCTGGGCACATACGGCGAGCACGCAGAAGAGAAGGAGGAATATTTTTCTTTTCATCATCTTTGTTTTGGGGATGTCTTTGACCGGCCGCTCCTTGCGGAGAGGCCGAGGCTATTGTTGTTTTATATTATGGCGTGTTCAAGCGTCCTTTTTTGAGAGGATTTTCAAGCGCCCTTCTTGAGATAGAATCCCAACTGGAAGGTCTCGAAATCGTTGAGGCTGGTCTCCAGCAGGGTGAGGATGCCGCCCACCGTAGTGTCGGGCACGAGGGCCTTGATTATAGGCATGTACTCCTCCATCTCGGCCGGGAGCTGCACGCCCTTCTTCTCGAGCAGTTCGAAGATGTCTTCCTTCTGCACGTTCTCGGGTATCAGCGCGCGGAGCACGTCGAACACCTGCATGAGCGACTTGAGGTCGGTGAGGTCGGCATAGGCCACATAGTCGCCCTCGTAGCGCACGTATTCTCCGCTCGTCTCATCGAGCGCGGCCGTACGGTAGGGATTGGCGGCGACAGTCATGCGGAGGCCCTTGGTGGTGATCTGGGTGAGCACGGCGGCGATGTCGGCCATCTTCTCGGCCGTGGGACTGCCTCCCAGGGCGCGGGTCTTGTCGGCCTTCACCTGGGCAGAGATCTGGTCGACGTTGGGCACGACGTACATCGTGCCTGCACCGGTGAAATAGTACATGGCCAGATTGCGCGGCGAAGCGGAGAACTCGGAGCGGTCGGGGTGCGGCAGTCCCGTATACGTCATGAGCTGCTTGAAGCCAAGGGTATCGTTGAGTGCCTTGTACATGGCGGTGATGTTACCGTCGGAAGAGAAGGTCACGTCGTCGAGGGTGCTGGTGACGACATTGTTGAGCACCGTGCTGAGCATCATCGTGTAGGCCACCTGCACAAGATTGGTCTCGTCGGGATGCTTGGTGACCAGCTTGGCGTACATCGGCGCCCGGAAGTAGGTGACGTCCACCTCTTCGCCGCCGACGGTCTCGGTGGTGTACTCGCCGCTAAGCCCGTTGTAGACCGGCAGAGACAGCGTGCCCAGCAGTCCGAAGCCGCCCTGCGGCACACGCACATCGGTGAGCGAGAGGGTCATCTGTCCGGCGGAGGTCAGCTCGCCCGAATAGCTGAAGGTGGTCGACACGTTGGAAGCCGTGCCTGTCCCGCTGAAGGTGTACCCGCCGTCTTTCTGCGTGAGCGTCACGCCGCTGACCGTCGTGCAGGAGTCGCCGGGCAGGATGCCCTTGAGCCGGAGCGTAGACACGCCGTTCTCGGTAGAGAGGCACACTTCCTTGCCGATAAGCGTGTCGCCGTCGTAAGTGAGTTTCAGATTGGCGGCCGTCCCGGCCGAAAGTTTGTTGGTGAATGTCCCTGCCAGCAGGCTGTCGCCGGAGGGGGTGTCATTCTCGTCACTGCATGAGGTCATTGTGCCTGCAAAAAAGAGGGCAGGCAGAATACCCCACAGGAATTTCTTGTCCATTTACAATTCTTTATGTTTCCGTAATACAATCCTTGCCGGCCATCGCCCGCTGCCCGTCCACTTCCAATAGGCGGTGGCCCTGCATAAGGCTATGGTCTGTAAGGAGATGCAAAGTTAGCCATAAATATCCGGAATATGCGTCCCTGTCCACATTTTAAATATGAGAAAAGGCTATTTGTGCCGTCTTTTCCGGTATTTGCGAACAATTTGGAGCACATTCCGGCCGACTGTGGGCGCAACCGGAAGACAAATAGGCGGCAAAACAATGGAAGTTCTCCCTATTTTTGTTTAATTTTGCAAGGCGGGTCCTAAAAAAATGCCTCCCAAACAAAAGTTTAACAATGCGCGGGATTTTCAGGACACGCCGCCATACAAACAAGATTGTTACGCCATGCTGAATTTGGACAATTTCTACAAGGCACGCTACGTGCTCGGCAAGGTCATCCGCAAGACCGACCTTGTACACGCCCCGAAGATCAATCCGCAAAGCGACATCTACCTCAAGCCCGAATGTCTGCAGAAGACCGGCTCGTTCAAGATACGCGGCGCCTACTACAAGATATCGCAGCTCTCCGACGAGGAGAAGGCCAAGGGCGTCATCGCCTGCTCGGCCGGCAACCACGCCCAGGGCGTAGCCCTCGGTGCCACGGCCATGGGCATACGGTCGCTCATCTGCCTGCCCGAAGGCGCTCCCATCAGCAAGGTGGAGGCCACCAAGCGGCTCGGCGCCGAGGTACGGCTCGTGCCCGGCGTCTACGACGATGCCTACCAGGAGGCCCTGCGTCTGCGCGACGAGCACGGCTACACGTTCATCCACCCCTTCGACGACGAGAACGTGATTGCCGGACAGGGATCCATCGGACTTGAACTGCTCGACCAGCTGCCTGACATGGAGGCCGTCATCGTGCCCGTCGGCGGCGGCGGACTCATCTCGGGCATAGCGTTTGCCATCAAGTCGCTCAACCCCGACATCAAGGTCTACGGCGTACAGGCCGCCGGCGCCCCCAGCATGGTGCGCAGCCTGCACGACCACCATCAGGAAGCGCTCGCCTCGGTATCGACCATCGCCGACGGCATCGCCGTGAAAGAGCCGGGCACGCTCACCTTCGAGACCTGCTCCAAATATGTCGACGACATCGTCACCGTCAGCGAAGACGAGATCTGCGCTGCCATCCTCCACCTCATCGAGAGCGAGAAGATGGTGGCCGAAGGTGCCGGAGCAGCCAGCGTGGCCGCCGCCATGTTTGGCAAACTGCCCATCGAGGGCAAGAAGACCGTCTGCATCGTCAGCGGCGGCAATATCGACGTGACCATACTCAGCCGCGTCATCCAGCGCGGTCTGACCAAGAGCGGACGCATCTACACGCTGGCCATCGAGCTCGACGACAAGCCCGGGCAGCTCGTGGCCGTCAGCAAGGTCATCGCCAGCCTCGGCGGCAACATCATACAAGTGCGGCACGAGCGCAACGGCGACAGCGAGAAGGTGAACGCCTGCGAACTGCACCTCACCACCGAGACCAAGAACGAGGAGCACGTCGCCGAGATACGCGAGGCGCTCGTCGCCAAGGGCTTCAAACTGCTCTGACCCCATCCGGCAACGGAAACACGACATCATCAACAATACAACAATACAAACTATGAAAGCCATCCACACAGACAACGCCCCCCAGGCCATCGGCCCCTACAGCCAGGCCATAGAAGCCGGAGGCATGGTATTCGCATCCGGACAGTTGGGACTCGACCCCGCTACCGGCGCCTTCGCCGAAGGCGGCGTCAAGGAGCAGACCCGCCAGTCGCTCACCAACGCCAAGCACATACTCGAACAGGCCGGCACCGACCTCGCCCACGTGGTGAAGACCACCGTATTCCTCTCCGACATGGACAACTTCGCCGCCATGAACGAGGTGTACGCCGAATTCTTCACCCTGCCCTACCCCGCCCGCTCGGCCGTCGCCGTGAAGACACTGCCCAAGAACGCACTCGTCGAAGTGGAGTGCATCGCCGTGAAATAACCCTTTCACCCCGTCCATACGCCCATACCGCTGCGGTATGGGCGATTTTTCATATGGGCAATACCCTATTGACTGCCGTCATCACCCGACGGCAGGAACAACCATAAAAACAACCATAAAAAAACTTTGATGAATACCAAAACACTTGTTTTCGCCCTGTCCTTGGCAGCCTCCTCTGCCTTCGCACAAGGCACGAAGACCGACATGGATCTCAGCGTGCGCCCCGGCGACAATTTCTACCAGTACGCCGCCGGCGGATGGCTGAAGTCACACCCGCTCGATGCGGAGCACCCCATGAACGGCGCATTCGTCGATCTCGACGAACTCAACCAAAAGCGCATCAACCAGATCATCGCCGACCAGGCTTCTTCCGACCAGACCAAAGGGTCGCTCGGACAAAAGATCGGATCGCTCTACCGCCTCGCCATGGACAGCGTGCGCCTCAACCGTGAAGGCGCAGCCCCCATACGCCCCATCCTGCAGCAGATCGCTGCCATCAAGGACCGCCGCGAGTACCAGCTCGTCACAGCCCGTCTCGACGCCATCGGCGTAGGCGTGACCATGTTCGGCGTAGGCTGCGACGCCGACCTGCGCGATGCCGAGAGCCATATCGTGAGCATCGGCCAGGGCGGAATAGGACTCGGCGAGCGCAACTACTACCTCAACGACGACGAACAGACCGTCAAGGTGCGCAACGCCTACAAGACCTTCATACAGCGCCTGCTCATACTCGCCGGCAACAGCGAGGCCGACGCCGCACGCAAGGCCGACGCCACCATGGCCATCGAGACCCGCATCGCCAAGCAGAGCTACGGACGCGAGAAGCTGCGCGACATCAATGCCAACTACCACAAGATGACCTATGCCGAACTGGTATGCCAATATCCGGGCATCGACTGGGGCAACTTCTTCCTCACCGAGGGTTTCCCCGCCTTCGACTATGTCGATGTCGGACAACCCGAACCCATACATGAGGTAGAAAAAATCCTGGCCGACACACCCCTCGACGACCTGAAAGCCTATGCCGAGGTACATGCACTGACGGGCGCCACAAGCACGCTCGACGACGAGTTCCGCCGCGCCTCCTTCGAATTCAGCCAGGTACTCAGCGGCGTCAAGCAGGACCGTCCGCGCTGGAAGCGCGCCACAAGCCTCGTCAGCGGCGTGCTGGGCGAAGCCATCGGCAAGCTCTATGTGGAAAAATACTTCCCCGAGTCGAGCAAGGAGCGCATGCTCACCCTCGTGCACAACCTGCAGGAGGCCCTCGCCCAGCGTATCGACGAGGCCACATGGATGGGCGCAGCCACCAAGGCGCAGGCCAAGGACAAGCTGCAGCACTTCATCATCAAGATCGGATACCCCGACAAGTGGCGCGACTACTCCGGCCTGCAGATCGACGACAGCCTCTCGCTCTATGAGAACATGCGCCGCGTGAGCGCCTTCCTCACCAAGGACTACATCGCACGCACGGTCAACAAACCTGTCGACAAGACCAAGTGGGAAATGACCCCGCAGACCGTCAACGCCTACTACAACCCCTCGACCAACGAGATCTGCTTCCCCGCAGCCATCCTCCAGCCGCCCTTCTTCGACCCCGAGGCCGACGATGCCGCCAACTACGGTGCCATCGGCGGCGTGATCGGACACGAGATGAGCCACGGCTTCGACGACCAGGGATGCCAGTTCGACAAAGACGGCAACCAAAAGAACTGGTGGACCGAGGCCGACAAGAAGAACTATGACGCCCGCACCAAGATACTCGCCGACCATTTCAGCTCCATCGAGATACTGCCCGGCAAGAAGATCAACGGCAAGCAGACCCTCGGCGAGAACATCGGCGACAACGGCGGACTCAACATCGCCTTCCGTGCCCTGCAGAACGCCATGAAGAAAAACCCGCTCAAGACCGTCGACGGACTCACTCCCGAGCAGCGGTTCTTCCTGGCATGGGGACGCGTATGGGCCTCCAACGCCAGCCCCGAGGTCGTAGACTACCTCATGAAGACCGACGTGCACTCGCCCAACGAGGCCCGTGTCAACGGCGCCCTGCCCATGATCGACGCCTGGTATACCGCCTTCGGCGTGAAGAAGGGCGACAAGCTCTTCGTGCCCAAGGCCAAACGCGCCCACATCTGGTAATCCGCACTCTCCCTACAGGCGAAACGGGGGACAGCCGCGTGCCGTTCCCCGTTTCGCTTTCACACCCTACCTTTTCTTTACCTGACCTTTTCTCCACACCCACACCATGACCATACAACCCGCCACCCTTTCCCACGCCGAAGACATCACCCGCCTCATCATGCAGGCCATGAGCGACGAGTGCTGCCAGAATCTGGCCGGACCCGACCATACGCTCGACGACTTTGCACGCGTGATGCTCTCGCTCGTGCGCTCCGGCCATACCCAGTACAGTTACCGCAACGCCCTCGTGGCCCTCACCCCCGACGGCCGTGTGGCCGGTGCCTGCGTAGGCTACCGCGGCGACGACCTCCACTCCTTGCGCGAGGCCTTCATCAGCGCCGCCCGCCGGCACTTCCAGATCGACTACACCGGCATGGCCGACGAGACCCGTCCCGGCGAATACTACATCGACAGTCTGGCCGTCTATCCCGAGTACCGCCGCCAGGGCATCGCCACCGCCCTACTCCGCGCCGCCGCCGACCATGCCCGCAGCATCGGCCTTCCGGCCGCCCTGCTCGTCGACAAAGGCAACCCCAACGCACGCCGTCTCTACGAGTCGGT
Source organism: bacterium (assembly GCA_963637655.1). Taxonomy (GTDB): domain Bacteria; phylum Bacteroidota; class Bacteroidia; order Bacteroidales; family Bacteroidaceae; genus Prevotella. The sequence goes on from CAVHOL010000050.1 coordinate 14,354, forward strand.
AGGGTTTGCTGCCGCAGGAGACGCCACCTGGGGCGGACACCCGATGACCCGCATGATCAGACCAATGGCAGAAACATCCGGTTGCTGACACTACATTGACGCCGCACGCCGCACTGCCGGCACAATTTTCGCTGGAATCGTTTGGCAATAAAAGTATTTTTCGCTATCTTTGTATCCACACACAACGTACCTATGAGAATTCTCGTCAAGACGCTCCTTCTCCTGTTTGCCCTGCTGCTCACCGCGCCGGGCACAGCACAGGCCGAAACGGCACACGCCGCCGACAGGCAGCATGTGGCCGACAGCATACTTGCGGAGCACCACGAGAAGCCTCAGGCCGTGCTCGACAATGCGTCCGAACTCATACGCGTCTGTTCCACACGCCCCGTGCGCCTCACCCCGTCGTCACAGTATACGCCGGGGCAGCGCATCGCCGTACGCCAGCAACATCTTTTCCATACCCAAAAGACTACCTATCTGCAGTACCGGGGACGCTGCACTCTGTTCTCGCGCCCTATACTGACCGTGCCGCCATGCCGCCACTACGTGCTTGCATTGCGGCAGCTCCTGTGTTAGTGAGGCATGCGACGGTGAAAGGACGGGCCGGTACGACTTCCGGATTGTATCCGCGAATCGGCTTGCATCCCTGAGTCTTTTCACCGCCATTATTATCCGCAGGACCTTCGCTCCAAAGGGCGCAGGACCGCTTTCCACATTATTATTTCATCCCAACGGCGCGCATATCCTATCCGAACACGCCCGTTACCGTTGCGGCCGGCAGACGATGTCTGCTGCGGTACCGCATACGCATACCTCAACCATACACACAACAACAATGTCAAAATACACCAACCTCGCCCTGTCGGAAGCGCTCGCAGGCGATCCCCGCATCACAGTCACCACCTCCTTCTTCGGCCTCGTCGAGAAAGCCGTCTACGTACCCACCCAAAGCCGCATTGCCGCCGTCCGCCGCGAGTACACGCCGGAGGCTGGGCAGGCCATAGCCCGCGCTCTACGCGCCGACGCCGGCAAGCGCGCCAGCCTTCTTGCCGCCCTTGGAAGCCAGGACGACACCTCCGACGGCAACTACCAGCTCGAAGTGTGCTACGCCGAAGACCACAGTTTCGCCGCCATGCGTCTCTATCAGTACGAGCAGCTCAAGTACAGGCCCGTCAGCGAGCTTTGCGTATTCGAAGGGCCGGAGGCTGCCGAAGCCACGAAAATACTCTAAATATAGGACGACTCTATAAACAAGGCCATATAAACAAGACCATAAATTCCAATCTCACTGATGTCCGGCAGGACGCGGGTATTCCGCCAACGGAAACCCCGTCCTGCTTTTTTTTGCGCCGTGCAGCCGGCACATCGGACTGCATATCCGGCCCCGTTTCCGATAAAAAACCGTATATTTGCAGTCGGAAAAACATCTATCCCAAATACATACACCATGAACGAAACCCTTCATACCCTCATGACGCGCCGCAGCGTGCGCGCCTACCAGACCGACCGCATGCCCGACGACGAAACCATCCGCCAGATTGTGGAAGCGGGAGAGTACGCCCCGACCGGACACGGCGCACAGTCGCCCCGCATTGTCGTCGTCACCGACAAGGCCGTGCGCGACCGTCTGTCCGCCCTCAATGCCGAGGTGATGGGCATCAAGGCCGATCCCTTCTACGGCGCGCCCGTCATCCTGCTCGTGCTGGCCGACCGCACTCACCCCACCTATCTCTACGACGGCACGCTCGTGATGGGCAACCTCATGAACGCCGCCCATGCCCTGGGCCTTGGCAGCTGCTGGATACACCGCGCCAAGGAAGTGTTCGCCTCCGCCGAAGGCCGCACCCTGCTCGAGAAGTGGGGCATCAAGGGCGACTACGAGGGCATCGGACACGTGGCGCTCGGATACGCCGCTGGCCATACCGCCCCGCTGAAGCCCCGCAAAGACGATTATGCCGTATGGGTAAAATGACAATGCGCACATCGACATTGACAATGTACAATTAAAACCAAGCAACCGACAATATGCCTGTTTCTGATACCAAGCCGCACTACGCCCTCCTTGACGGGCTCCGCGGCGTCGCTGCACTGCTCGTAGTGTGGTACCACGTGTTCGAAGGATTCCAGTTTGCGGGGCAAAAAGCCGTGATCGACTCCGTCAACCACGGTTACCTGGCCGTCGACTTCTTCTTCATCCTCTCCGGATTTGTCATCGGCTACGCCTACGACGACCGTTGGGGCAAGACATTGACGCTGGGCGAATTTTTCCGCCGCCGTCTCATCCGCCTTCATCCCATGGTGGTCATGGGAGCGGTGATCGGCGCCGTGTCGTTCTTTGCCACGGGCATGGAGCGTTGGGACCACTCCCACTCCACCGTCGCGCTCACCCTGCTGGCCCTGGTCTGCGGCGCGCTCATGGTGCCGGCCGTTCCGGGCATGCCCCGCGAGGTGCGCGGCAACGGCGAGATGTTCCCGCTCAACGGTCCGTGCTGGTCGCTCTTCTTCGAGTACATCGGCAACATCGTCTATGCCCTTCTGCTCCGCCGTCTCCCCACCCGCATACTGGCCGTCGTTGCGGCCGCGCTCTGCCTGGGGCACGTCTGGTTTGCCGTGACCGACGCCTCCGGCTACGGCAGCTTCGGCGTAGGCTGGACGATCGACACCGTCAACATGTACGGCGGCGCCCTGCGCCTTTTTTGCCCGCTGACCCTGGGTCTGCTCGTGTCACGCCTGTTCAAGCCCATGAAGATACGCGGTGCCTTCTGGATCTGCACCGCCGTGCTGCTCTGCCTCTTCCACGTACCGTACATCACCTCCGACGGACCGGTCAGCTGGAACGGCGTGTTCGAGGCCGCCGTCATTATCGGCGTCTTCCCCACGCTCGTATGGATGGCCGCATCGGGCAAGACCACCGACAAGGTGTCGCAGCGCGTGTGCAAGTTTCTCGGCGACATCTCCTTTCCGCTGTACATCGTGCACTATCCGCTGATGTACGTCTTCTACCTCTGGCTCATCAAGACCCGCCAATACACACTGCAGGAGACCTGGCCCGCCGCCCTTCTGACCATCGTCTGCAGCATCGTGCTGGCCTGGGTGTGCATGAGATATTATGACCTGCCGGTCAGAAAGTGGCTCAGAAACCGGTTCTCCGCTTCAAAGCCGAAGCGGCAGTAGCGCAGACAAAAAACACATAGAGGCGGGTTCTAAAAATCGGCATTGCCTGACTGCAAGCCATTTTTAGGACCCGCCTCTATTTTTAGGGCGGTTCTATACTTCGACTGAAAACTATTCGTAGTCGTCAATGACCCCATTGATGAAGTCCATCATCGGTTTTCCCGTCTGGAGTATTTCGGCCATGCGGCCGGTCCAGCCGTCGCCCTCAAAGAAGTCGTCGGGCACGCGGTGCCAGCAGCAGTAGTCCTTCATCCGCAGGTAGGCGATAAACTCATAGTCGCGGGGGAAGCCCGACGGACACGACTTCAGCATCTCCAGTCCGAAACCTTTCTCCGCATCCCAGTCACCGCATCCGGGCGTACCGAAGAGGCGTACAAACCCGGGATTCTCCACCCGCTGGCGCCACTCGTCGATATTGGCCATGATCTCGTTGCGGCAGGCCGTGAGTATATTGGTCGGCAGACAGTAGTTGCCGCACGACACGAGGCAGTGGCCGGGCTCGAGGTGCAGGTAGTAGCCGCCGTGCATGGCCTTCTTGCCGTGGGCGGCGATATAGGCGCCGAGATGCCGTTTGTAGGGCGACTTGTCGGGCGAGAAGCGGGTGTCGCGATAGAAGCGGTAGGTGGTGTCCTTCACCTTCAGATGGGCGACAGACGGGTCGAAGGCGGCGATGCGGGCGATGGCCTTGGCTATGCCCGACTCGAAGTCGGCGCGCACGGCCTCGTATTCCGCCTTGTGCGCGGCAAACCAGGGACGGTTGTTGTTGACGGTGATGTCGCTGAGAAATTGCAGTATGCGCTGGGTATCCATTGTTTTTCTTTCCTTGTTGTTCTTCTATTGGTGTATTGTTCCTTATTGTATGTACCTCTACTATTATTGTCTGAGCTGCATGAAAGTCTTTGCTGCATGAAAAAAAGCTACAGTTTGCTTCCCTCCATCCGCTTGGGGCAGACCGGTTCGAGTCCGCACTTGTCGCAGTGCGGCGCGCGGCTCGTGCAGACATACCTGCCGTGGAGCAGGAGCCAGTGGTGGGCGCGGGGAATGTCGTCGACGGGGATATGGCGCATCAGTTCGCGCTCCACCTTCAGCGGTGTGTCGGCCGTGCGCGGCACCAGACCGAGCCGGTGGCTGACCCTATAGACGTGAGTGTCAACTGCCATCGTCGCCTTGCCGAAGGCGACGGCCTGTATCACGTTGGCCGTCTTGCGCCCCACGCCGGGCAGCCGTATCAGGTCGGCAGCGCTCTGGGGCACCTCGCCGCCGTACTCTCCGACTATCATCCGGGCCATCTCCACCAGATGCCGGGCCTTGGCGTTGGGATAGGACACGCTCTTCACATACTCGTACACCTCATAGTCCTCCGCAGCCGCCATCGACGGAGCGTCGGGATAGCGGGCAAACAGGGCGGGCGTGACGGCATTGACACGTTTGTCCGTGCACTGGGCACTGAGCACGACCGCCACCAGGAGCTGGAACACCGTGGAGAATTCCAGTTCGGTGTTGACCTCGGGATGCCGCTCGCGGAAGTACTGCAATATACAGGTATACCGATCCTTCCTGCTCAGGCGTGTTCTAAAAATTCTACGCATTATAAAATTCTATTTTGACGGGTATGCTCTTTGTGTCTTTTTGATTTTATCCGGCATCT
>CAVHOL010000051.1:0-19153 GCA_963637655.1 bacterium
TGCTGAATATCAGAAATGTTAAGTTTGACAACGTTTCTTATCCCGAACTCAGGTTAGTAGGTGCGGTGTCTCACCGCACCTACTAAGTTTTCCGACCTTACGACTGGAAATATTTTGAATTTCGCAACGGGGAAAACTTGAATTTCGGGTTTCCGACGGAGTTTTCTTCTACTCCGTTTCCCCTCTCAGGTACCGGCGGGCGTACTCTATGATGGAGTCCTCGCCGCGCTGCAGGGCGTCGGCCGAGAGGGAGACGGAGCGGTCAGGATCGATGCCCTGCTCGGTGCTGGTGCGGTTGCGGTCGTACATCGGGCAGGCGGAGAAGCGCACGCTCCAGCCGACGGGCAGTTCGGAGGAGAAGGGCATGCCGGCGCCGCCGCCCGTGCGGTCGCCGATGACGGTGACGCGTGGGCAGCACTTCATGTACTTGACAAACTCGTTGGCGGCGCTGAACACGGCCCGGTTGGTCAGCACGGCGACATTTTTCTGCCAGCGCATGCCCTTGGCGGGCTTGAGCCGCTGCTCCTCCATGTCGGAGAAGGCGTTGCGTGCCGTGCCGGTCTTGTGCTGCATGTAGCCCACGAGCAGTTCGGTGTTGGTGAAGCGTGCCGCCAGTTCCTCGGCCGAGGAGAGCAGGCCGCCGCCGTTGTCGCGCACGTCGATGATGAGTCCGTTGCAGGGCGCGAGGTAGAGCATGATCTCGTCGAGGTTGCCGGCACCCATGGCGCTCTCAAACGAGGCACAGCGTATGTATCCCGTATTGTCGTCGAGTATGCGGTAGCGCAGTCCGGTGGCGATGCGGTAGTCGGTGCCGAGGTAGCGGCGCGAGACGAGCGTGTCGGAGTAGTTGGCGGGGTAGTCCTCCTTCCACGACCAGTTGCGCGCCACGTCCCAGCGGGAGTAGAGGTTGACGTGGCCGTCGCGCAGTTCGCCGAGCATATTGCCGAGCACCTCGAAGAGCTGTGCGTCGGTCATGCGGCTGTCTATCTGTGCGGCGTAGCGGTCGTGCACCTCGTCCCAGTCGAGCCCGAAGGCTTCGCGCTTGTAGTCGAAGAAGCAGTAGTGCTGGTCGACGGCGCGCCAGAGGGCCTCGAAATTGCCCTGCGGGTCGTTGGCGTATTCCTGCTCGTCGACACATGACAGGGCCGTGAGCAGTATCACGGCAGCGGAGAGCAAGGGGAGGAAGAGTCTTTTCATGGGCGTATCTTGACAAGTTTGAAACGCTTCACCACGCCGATCATGAAGGCGTGGGTATAGGCATGCGACTTGATGCCGTTGATGCGGGCCTGGCTGATGTCGCACAGGTAGCCTACGCGCCAGGTGAGGCGGAGCAGCGGGAAGTCGAGCGCTACGGTCTGTCTGAGGGAGGGCGTGGAGCCGACGGTGGTGACGACGACATTGCGGTCGTAGTCGCCGCGGGAGAAGATCTCGTAGTAGGACTGTCCGTAGTGGGGACTGAACATCAGTCCGACGAGGGGCGCGCTGGCCTCATAGCGTGCGGTGAAGGGGATGCCGAAGAGCGGGAAACGGTAGTCGGCCGCGAAGCAGGGGTCGATGTGGAGGGCGGCCTGCAGCTGTGCGGGATTGTTGCTGCCCCGCACATTGTAGAGAAATCCGAGGCGCACGGCCCCGAGCAGTCCGCCGCGGAGGTGCAGGCGGTCGCCCAGGAGCGACCAGCGGCGGTGTACGCCGTAGCGGAAAGAGTAGGCGCCGCCCATCTCGCCGCCCTCTCCGGCACGGTTGTCGGCGTAGGCGAACTCGCCTTCGTGCTCTATCGTGCGTGCCCAGGGGCTGCCGTCCTTGTCGCGTGTGGTGTGCGAGATGTAGCGCACCGACGTGCCGCGGTACTTCTCGGGCGAGAGGTAGGTGTCGAGGATATTGGTGGCGCCGACGGCGATCATCCTTGCATTGGTGATGACCTTGTCGGACACGACGGTGTCTGCGGCGCACTGGGCGTGCAGGCCCGCGGAGACAAGCAGCAGGGCTGCCAGTATGCTATAGTTCTTCATCGCCAAAAAGATTGAGTTGTCCGGTCATCTCGTCGATAATCTGCTGTCGGCTTTTGCCGGCGTCGGGGTCGAGGTTTTCCTCGGGCGTGTCGTCAGCGGCGGTGGGTTCGGGTTCCGGCTCGGGCTCGGGGAATCGGGTCGGCTCGAGGAGCGACACGCGGTCGACGTCCCAGGTGCAGATGCGCTTGCCCTTGGCCTTGAAGCCCTTGACGCCGACAAACTCCTCCATGTCGATCTCCATCGGGGCGCGCTGGGTGACGGTGCCGTCGGGGGCGGCCACGGGGGTGAAGTCTACCTGCAGCCGCGGGAAGGGCTGGTCGGTGAGCAGGGCCACGCGGCTCGCGGCGTTGTCGCCGAGGAAGGACTGGTGGCGCTTGGTGGCCTCCATGAGGAATCGCTTGATGTAGGGGTAGCCGTTGTTGTCGGCATCGAAGACGACGGCCGACCACACCTTGTCCGGGTTCCACTTCTCGATGATCTCGATATTGTCCTCGTAGTGGTTGTTGGCGTCGAAGTCGGTGATGTAGAATTCGCCGCCGCTCAGCACGACGAGTATGTGGTCGTCTTCGCCGAACTCGCCGAGCAGACGGCCGTGGTCGTCGTAGTTGAGCCGGTTGACATCGGCGTCAAACCATACCTTGCGCCCGCCGAGGGTGGAGTGTCCGCGACTCTTGAGGCTGATGCGGTGTATGGGGTTGCGGGTGACGAGGTTGCCCTTGGAGGCGCGCCCCTTGATGAGCACCTCTGAGAAGTCGCGGTCGATGAATATCTTCTTGAGCCTCGGGTTGGCCTCGAGCGTCACCTTGATGACCTCGGCCTCGCCGTTGGGGTTGGCCGTGAAGTAGAGTATGCGGCTGCCGGGCAGTCCCTGGGTGCAGTCGTACTCGCGGTCGCGGGTGGCGGTGGTCACGTTGAAGCGCTTGATGTAGGCGGGTCCGTTCTTGCCGTCACGGTAGACCACGTTGTAGATGGTGCGGCGGTCGTTCTTCTTGAACACCTGCACGTGGAGCACGTTCTTGCCGACGAATATCTTGTCGGCCACGCGCACCACCTTGTACTTGCCGTCCTTGTAGAAGACGATGATGTCGTCGATGTCGGAGCAGTTGCACACAAACTCGTCCTTCTTGAGTCCTGTGCCGACAAACCCTTCCTGGCGGTTGATGTAGAGTTTCTGGTTGGCCTCGACGACCTTGGTGGCCTCGATGGTGTCGAAACTGCGTATCTCGGTGCGGCGTGGATGCTCGTGGGCGTACTTGTCGCGGATGAAGGTGTACCAGCGCACGGTCACGTCGACCATGTGGGCGAGGTCGTTGTCGATGTCGGCGATTTCGGCCTTGATGCGGGCGATGAGCTCGTCGGCCTTGTCCTTGTTGTACTTCAGTATGCGCTGCATCTTGATCTCGAGCAGGCGCAGGATGTCGTCGCGCGTGATGTCGCGGTGGAAGGCGTACTCCACCGTGCGCGGCGCGATGTCGCCGTCCCTGGCGGGCAGCTCCACCCGGAAGGTCTGGTGGCGGAAAGGCTCGAGCTTCTGGCCGATGAAGGCGACGGCCTCGTCCTGCGACTGGCTCTGCTCGAACTTGCGCTCCTTGTAGATGCGCTCCTCGATGAAGATGCGCTCAAGCGACGAGAAGAAGAGCTGCTCCTCGAGCTCGCCGCGGCGTATCTCAAGCTCCTTGCGCAGCAGGCCCATCGTGGTGTCGACGGAGTGGCACAGCACATCGCTGACGGTGAGGAAGCAGGGCTTGTTGTCCTCGATGACGCAGCAGTTGGGCGAGATGTTGATCTCGCAGTCGGAGAAGGCGTAGAGGGCGTCGATGGTCTTGTCTGACGATACGCCGGGGGCGAGGTGCACCTGTATCTCCACCTCGGCGGCGGTGTTGTCGTCTACCTTCTTGGCCTTGATCTTGCCTTTGTCGATGGCGCGCAGTATGGAGTCGATGAGCGTGGTGGTGGTCTTGCTGAAGGGTATCTCGCGGATGACGATGGTCTTCTGGTCGAGCTTCTCTATCTTGGCCCTGACCTTGAGCACGCCGCCGCGCTGGCCGTCGTTGTACTTGCTCACGTCGATGCTGCCGCCCGTGGGGAAGTCGGGATAGAGATGGAACTCCTCGCCGCGGAGGTAGTGTATGGCGGCGTCGCATATCTCGCCGAGGTTGTGGGGGAGGATCTTCGAACTGAGGCCTACGGCGATGCCTTCGGCGCCCTGGGCAAGCAGCAGCGGAAACTTGGCGGGAAGGGTGATGGGCTCCTTGTTGCGTCCGTCGTAGGAGAGCTGCCACTCGGTGGTCTTGGGATTGAACACCACGTCGAGGGCAAACTTGGAGAGGCGGGCTTCGATGTATCGGGGGGCGGCGGCACGGTCGCCGGTGAGGATGTTTCCCCAGTTGCCCTGGCAGTCTACGAGCAGGTCTTTCTGGCCCATCTGCACGAGGGCGTCGCCGATGGAGGCGTCGCCGTGGGGGTGGAACTGCATGGTGTGTCCCACGATGTTGGCCACCTTGTTGTAGCGTCCGTCGTCCATGCGCTTCATGGAGTGGAGTATGCGGCGCTGCACGGGCTTGAGTCCGTCGCCGATATGGGGGACGGCACGCTCGAGGATGACGTAGGAGGCGTAGTCGAGAAACCAGTTCTGGTACATGCCGCTGAGGTGGTGTACGGCCGAGGCGTCAAACCGGTTGACCGGCTTGTAGTCGCTGTGCTCCTCTGCGGTGGCGGGCTGACCTTCTTCTTCGGCCTCATCGGCGGGCGTATCGTCTGCGGCCGGGTCTACAGTGCCGGGCGCTGTCCCGGTAGCGTCGCCGTCTGTTGCGCCGACGGCCGACGGGGTACCGTCTGCCTGGCCTTCAAGCAATATGTCGTCTTTCGTGTCGTCGCTCATGTGGTATGTCTCCTTTCAAAATTCTCTTTTCCGGACGGGAGGAAGTTTGCAGAAATCCCGTCATAATTCGTTTGAGGGCGGTTCTGTCAATTAGCTTTGGCAGATTGCGGAACTATTTTCGAGGACAATTTGGTTGCGAGTGAAGGAGCATAGCGGGCTATGCGACTGAACGAACAGACAAATTGGACCGGAAAGAGACCGCAAGTTGACAAAACGGAAACCGCCCGAAGTCTATCAATTACGGTGGTAATTTATAGAACCACCCTCAAAATTAACAATAAATTTCCGGATATACAAAATCGAGGGGGCAAAACGATACAGTTCAAGGAGAAAAGCATGCTTTTGTAGAGTCACAACTGAAGTTTCGGGGCTAAGCACATTCCATGTTGACAATCCGTATATTACGCATATTCGTCTACTTTTAGAACGTATTTCCGAACCTGCCAATCAAGGAATTGACAAACAAGCATAGGTATCGGTATGGATTGTGGTTTCGGAATGGTTAGTCCTTCAACACTTCCCAATGTCCTCCGTAGTCACCGCCAACACGACGAATAAAGCCTTCTTCCTTCAATCGGCTGATGTGTTTTTGGATAGCACTGGGCGACATTGCAAGGGTTCTTGCAAGAGCTTTTCTTGTAATCGAAGGATTGTCCTTTATTAGTTGCAGTATTGTGTCTATGGTTCTATCATTACTTTTCTGACCACCTGTCTGACCACCTGTCTGACCACCTGTCTGACCACCTGTCTGACCACCTTGTCCGTTGTTGATTTCTGTGGCTTCGTCCTCACAGACATCTATTCCCTCTATGCCAACGACATTGAATTTGGGCAACGTCAAGACAAAGCTGTCCCATGGGGTAGTGAACGTAGGGTCCATACCTTCCGTGTAACCATCGTGCCCCTTGTAGGCCAAGAGTATCTTTCTGAAACCGGAGCCACGACGCTCCATATATTTCAAGCGGCTGAAGATGTCGGCAAGTACGGGGTTGCGGCGACGGGAAGCCATGTTCATCACGTCCATGTCTTTGATGGAACCACCATCCAAGAGTCCGCCGGGAGAGTATATTTCAAGTCGGTCATCATACATGTCGATGTGCACTTCGCTCCCAAGTTCCAAATAGTTTCGATGTATCAGTGCGTTTACCAATCCCTCCTCAACTGCACGCTCTGGATACTCTGGGTATTCGAGACGTCGGTCCGCTGTCTTGCGCCATGCCTTCTTTGAATTGCGGCGCACAAACTCCAATCCCGACTGAAGTAGAGTGACCAGACTGCCGCTATATTCTTCGTCGTCCAATGCTTCCATCACTCCATTTGCCTTGTCCAATCCATTCCAACGTGTGCAGAATAGGCGTGAGTGGCGCACTGGTGAATAGTCTGCAAGAAGTGCGCCGGCATTGGTCAGTTCCCCTTTCTCGTTGATGATGCCAAACGATTCGTAGTCGCTTTCCTCAAACGAGCGGTGTGTGCGTTTAAAATAGGTGGCACGCAGCACGGTAAACGCCATATCCTCAAATTTCCAACGGGACGTAAGGCTGTCGTACGACATGTTAGAACCTTTCAGCACAAGTTCCTTATGCTTTGACATACTGGCTACCACACTCTCATTGCCCACACGTACAAAAGCCTGCATCTGTCCGTCACCTATGTAATAATAGGGTGTCTGCGCTCCGGACATGACATCCAGCACCACAAAGTCCTTACCTTCACATTGGGCAAACGAGAGTTTGAAGTCAGGTATAGGGTCAAGATGCGCTTTGATGGCTTCGCTAATCTTTTCCGCATCGCCTTTTGCATCAGCAAGTCCAACCAGTGTGTCATCATCGGCAATGCCCCATATGAGCTTTCCGCCGATGCCATTGGCAAAGGCACTCACACTCTTGCACCAGCTCTTCGGCTTTTTCACCTCCAGAGCCTGTTTCTTGTCGTATTCCGTTGCCTCACCTGTCAGTTGGCGAATGTCAAGCTTTTCCATTTCCCTGTTATTGTAAGTGTCCGTTGTTTCTTCTAATATTGCACAAATATAGATAATTTCCAATGATTAAGTGCAGGATTGGAAACCTTTCTATCTATTTATATGATGATAACGGTCGGCGTAAACCCAGGAAAGTACACTGTAAATGGCGAAAACTTGGGGAACAAGGCGATAAGAATCTGAAGTTTCGCCCCGTTCCCTTGGACAATTGCGAAATTGTAACTAATTTTACAATCCCGTAACATATGTTTCACTCTCCCCATATCCCGTCACAGGGACGGAGATGCTGCGTGCGTTGCGGCCACATCACACCATTATACCAATGCAACCAACTGATTTTCAACACAATGTTCCCCGTATAGGGGGGGTAGTCTCTTTGCGCGTATAGTCCGCCGCCTGCGGACTGCGATTTCCTTCTTTTTCCGTGGCGACCTGGGCGGCCACTGGGTCATCTTCCTACTGCTCATGGCCGTAGCGCTCTATCCGATGCTGACGGAGTTGCAAAACCGGCAGTACGACAACCCGCTGCGTATGGTTGCTGCCGCCTATATTCTCGCCTACGCCTGCACACTGGCTGGAGCGCTGATAAGGTACAAGTATGTACGCAACACCTTTTATACTGTCATCTTCCTTTTCTTCCTACTGTACTGCGTCATGGAAGTTGGCTGCCTGCATATCGCAGGATGTCCCCTGGACAGAGAGCATTTTGGAGCCATACTTGCTACCAACGCCAGTGAAGCCTCTGAATTTTCCGACACATACTGCACGCCACGGGTCGTAGTCATTCTTTGCGGACTGATTCTCCTTTTGGCCATAGCAATATGGGCGGGCAGACGGCTACGCTTTGCGAAACACCCCTTAGTGCTCCGCACCGCCGCATTCGTCTTTCTTGTTTTCATCGGTATCGCCATACCATACAAAGAAGCCTTCTTCTACAACACGGCTATTTCACTTGCGAAATATATCCCGGCGTCAATCGGTTCACTGACAAAACTCCACCCCACCCACCCCTCCGTGAAGGTGACCTCGTCCGGCCAGCCTCCGCTTGTCGTGTGGATCATCGGAGAGTCGCTCACCAGCCACCATTGCTCGCTCTACGGCTACGGCAAGCCCACCAATCCGCTGCTGCAAAAGAAGGTTGACGCGGGCGAAGCCTTCGTATATATGGGCGTGCAGGCTGCCGAGCTCCATACGCAGGAGGCGTTCCAACTGATGATGAACACCAGCACGAAACGCACGGCCGGCAGCGTGGAATGGTACGACTGCCCCACCCTGCCCGACATCGCCAAGGCCGCCGGCTACCGCACGCTCTGGCTGTCGAACCAAAGCAAGAAAGGACTGTGGGACAATATCGTGTCGCAGTATGCCGACCTTTGCGACACCAGCGTGTTCATCGGCAACAAGTTTGCCGGCTGCGCGCGCAAGTCCGTTGACGGCGAACTGCTGCCCGTGGTCAGGAAGATGCTCGCCCGGCCGTCGGCACGGGATTTCCTCATCGTGCACCTCATGGGATGCCACCAAAACTACACCATGCGCTACCCGGCCGCATACGACCGGTTCAAGGCAAGCGAGTACGCCGACCGCCCGAAGCACCAGCGCAGCACACTGGCGGCCTACGACAACGCCGTGCTCTACAACGACTATATCGTCAGCACCATAATGAATCTCGTCGCCGACCGCGAGGCCGTCGTCGTGTATGCGCCCGACCACGGCCACGACGTGTACGAGAGCAATCCCGACGTGGCCTGCCACGCCAATGCCGCCAACCCCGTCAGCAGCAAGGCCGGCCACGACATTCCCTTCATCATTTACACGACCAAGACCTACCGCCAGCGCCATCCCGACACCGTGGAGCGCATGAGGAAGAGCACCGCCCGGCCGTTCGACATGGAAGACGCACCCTACCTCATGATGGACCTCATGCAGTGCGATTTCACCGCAGCGCCCGCAGTGGCGCAGCGGTCGCTCATCAGAAAACGGTAACAAAAGAGGCCACACGCGGCACCCAGCCCCGTAGGGTAGGGTGTTCAAAATCCGCATTTTTTAGTAGGTGCGGTGTCCCACCGCACAGTGAGGTGGACAAGTCCCGTAGGGACGACATAGTATAGGGTAGGGGCTTGCCCCTACCTCAAGCGGCCATCGCAAACGTTGCCCCTGTAGGGGGCGCATAATTAAACCAAATGGAATTGAATTGTGCGCCCCCTACAGGGGCAATGTATTGTGTGCCATCCTAAATGGTAGGGGCAAGCCCCTACCCTATACTATGTCGCCCCTACGGGGCTGGACGGTACGTGCGCTATTACTTCCCTCACTACGGGGCTACGCGCCGCATGCGTTGTTGCTACATCCTCTCCCTTCAGGGCTACGCGCCGGAACCACCTTGTATTCCGGCATATTCCGTACCGTGAATACGACTCACGCTTCCCCGCCCGTTTCCACCAAGAACGTTGTGGCGTAGCCCGCCATTGGGGTGGCGGCGAGGCGGAGGTCGCCGCCCTGCGCCACCATCATCTGGCGGGAGAGCGAGAGGCCGATGCCCGAGCCTGACGGTTTGGTGGTGAAGAAGGGCACGAAGATCTCCTGCGCCACATCGGGCGGTATGGGTGCGCCGTCGTTGCTGACACAGATGTGCTGTGCACTGTCGCCACGGCGGATGTCGATGCGGCGTGCGCCCGACTCCACGGCGTTCTTCACAAGATTGACCATCACCTGCCTGAGCATATTGGCGTCGGCCATGACGGTCATGCCCCGGAGCGTGCCGGTATGCCACTCCACACCGGGCCAAAGGGCACAGATGCCCTCGACAAACGTGCCGAGGTCGGTCTCACAGGGAGCGGCCACCTGCAGCTGGGCCATCTTGCGGTAACTATCGACAAAGACGGAGAGCGAACCGCAGGTGTCGTGTATGGCCCGTATGCCCTCCTCAAGCGGCGTGCCCTTGACCTGCGGCAGGGTGAGGTAGGCCTGGCTGATGCTCGAGATGGGGGCGACGGCGTTCATGATCTCGTGGGTGAGCACACGGGTGAGGCGCTGCCACGACTCCACCTCGTTTTGCGACATGAGCCGCTTGATGTCGCCACCCATGTCGTTGAGCGTCTCCTGCAGGGCGCGCTCGCCGAAGAGCAGGCCGCGGACGGGCAGGCGGAAGGTGAAGTCGCGGTTGTGTATCGCCTCGCGCATGAGCCAGGCGCGGCGTGCCAGCAGCCGCTGGTGGCGCCACATCCACAGGCCGAAGCCAAGGACGACAGCCATGAGAACGGCGCAAAGGACGATAGGGAGGGAAGGTGTGTGCATGGTGGGATGGCGGCTGTTTCTATTCTATTTCTCCTGCTTTTTCATTTTGGCGTAGAGCGTCTGCCGGGTGATGCCAAGCATCTCGGCGGCACGGCTGACATTGCCCTTGCACTGCTCTACGGTGCGGCGCACATGGTCGGCCTCGATGCGCTCGAGGGTCTGCACCTCACGGCTTTTGTCGATGGCGTCTTTCAGCATGCGGACGAGCTCGTCGTTGTCCCAGGGCTTTGTGATGAAGTCGGCGGCCCCGGCCTTCAGTCCCTTCACGGCCAGCTGCACGTTGGCATAGGCCGTCATCAGCACCACGGGCGTGCCGGGGTGGCGCTTCTTCACGGTGCGGAGCCAGAAGAGGCCGTCCTGCCCGGAGTTGACGCCGGGCGAGAAGTTCATGTCGAGCAGCACCGCATCGGGCGTTTCCTCGGCCAGCGCGGTCAGCAGCGTGTCGGGCTTCGAGAGCGTCACGATGCGCTCAAACACGTCGGCGAGGCATATTTTCAGGGCGACGAGCAGGGCCGGGTTGTCATCCACGGCCAGCAGGGTGCCGTATGGAGATGTGGTCATATGGGTGGTGGTTTTCGGTGACTTTGTTTTCTTTTCTGCGGCCAAAGGTAGTGAAAATCGCCGAATGGCCTGTCCTCGCGGGTGTATGATTTTCATACATTGTGCTGTATGATTGTCATACAAGTATGCCTTTTCCCGCCTTTTCACGGCGGCGAAACGGACGGAGCGGACTAATTTTGCCGACACAAACGACAAGCAATGATGACACGACTCCTCCTTCTCGCCCCGCTTCTCCTCACCGCCGCTACCGCCGTGGCCTCCACGCCGTGGAGCGTGGAGCAGTGCATGCGCTACGCCATAGAGCACGCCCACTCCGTAGCCGCGCAGCGCTTCGTCCTCGACGACTGCAGCGCAGAGCACACCCAGGCCGCCGGCGACTTTCTGCCCGCTGTCAGCGGAAGTATCGGGGCGCAGTACAGTTTCGGCCGCGCCATCGACCCCGAGACCAACACGTACACCGACGTGAGCACGTTCTACAACAGTTATTCGCTCTCGGCGTCGCTGACCGTGTTTGACGGACTGCAGCGCGTCAACCGGCTGCGCATGGCCCGCGCCAACGTATTGGCCGGACGCAGCGCGCTCCAGGCCGAGCAGGACGATATGGCGCTCCGCGTATACAAGGCGTACATGGATCTCATGTACTGCCACGGCGCCATCGGCATGGCCACGGCCAAACGCGAAGAAAGCCGCGCCCTGCTCCACCAGACCGAGGTCATGGCCGAGGTGGGGCAGAAGAGCGACGCCGACGTGGCACAGATGCAGGCCACCCTCGCCGCCGACGACTACGAGGTGACCCGCATGCAGAGCCAGACGGCCAAAGCCCTGCTCGCCCTCAAGCAGCTCATGCACTACCCCGCCGACGATTCTCTCTCTATCGACAGCACCCTGCCCCCGGCCGACAGCTGCGCCGGGGAGCAGGCGGCTGCCACGGGCGACGAGGCCTCGTGCCTCAACCCGCGCATCATACAGGCCAGCCAAGCCGTCAGCGCCGCACGGTATGCGCTCCGCACGGCACGCGGCGCGCTCCTGCCCACCCTCACTGTAGGGGCCGGCGTGTCGACCTCATTCTACCGCAACCTCGGCGGCGCGGCCTACACCCGCTTCGCCGACCAGTTTCGCAACAACGCCGGCGAATATATCTATGCCACCCTCTCCATACCGATATTCAACCGCCTGTCTACCGCCGCCGCCATCCGCAAGAGCCGCACGGCCCTACGGCGGGCCGAAGAGACCCTGGCCTACGAGCGGAGCGAACTGCGCCGGCTGGCCGCCGAAGCCGAGACCGACGTCGCAAACAGTACCCGCGAGACGCTGAAGATGCTGCGCAAGGTCGACGCCGACAGCATTGCCGCACGCCTCACCGTAAGAAAATACGAGGAGGGGCTGGCATCGCCCGTCGACGTGAAGGCCGCCACCGTCACCCTCCTGCAAAGCCGCGCAGCCCTCCTGCAAAGCCGGCTCACGCTCATGTACTACCGCAAACTCCTCTCTTACTATAAAGGAAACACACTGTTATAATACTGTTATAAAAACGACGCACCAATAAAGACACAGAAAAAACGCACCATGGACAGACAGATCACTCCCCGCCCCTTCCTCCGCCGCTACGCCATACACATCGCCGTCGGCATCGCAGCCGTCGCAGGCCTGGCCGCACTCGCCTTCAGCGGCACCGCAAGCACGGCCACGGTCGACGCATCGCAGATCACCGTCAGCGACGTCACCCGCGCACGCTTCGACGACTACATCCACCTCAACGGGCAGGTGGTGCCCATACAGGTGGTGCAGATCGCTCCCGAGGAGGGCGGCATCGTGCGCGAGCGTGTCGTGGAGGAAGGCGCCCACGTCAGGAAGGGCGACATCATCCTCCGTCTGAGCAACTCCTCGCTCGACCTGCAGATACTCAACGCCGAAGCCGAACTGGCCGAAAAGCAGAACCTGCTGCGCAACACGCAGATCACCATGCAGCAGGACTGCCTCAGCAACCGCACCGAACAGGCCACGCTCGACATGGACGTCGTGCGCAAGCAGCGCGCCTACCTGCAGAACCAGCGTCTCTACGACGAGCACCTCGTCAGCCGCGAGACATACTTCCAGAGCAAGGAAGACTACGAACTGGCACGCAAGAAGCAGCGCCTCGTCACCCAACGGCTGCGGCAGGACAGCATCTACCGCAACGTGCAGATGGCGCAGATGGCCGACAATCTCGACAACATGCGCCGCAACGTGATCCTCGTCAGGCAGCGCAAGGACAAGCTCGAAGTGCGGTCGGCCATCGACGGCGAGCTCGGACTGCTCGACGCGGCACTCGGACAGAACATCACCGCCGGACAGAACATCGGACAGATCAACGACCTCTCCGACCTGAAGATAGAAGCCAAGATCGACGAGCACTACATCGACCGCGTGCGCCCGGGACTCACCGCCACCCTCTCCCGCGACGGCAAGACCTATCTGCTGCGCGTACGCAAGGTGTACCCCGAAGTGCGGTCGGGCATGTTCCGCACCGACCTCGTCTTCGCCGGAGAAAAGCCCGCCGCCCTGCGCAGCGGACAGACATGCTACATCGACCTGCAGCTCGGCAAGTCGGGACAGGCCGTGCTCATACCCCGCGGCACCTTCTTCCAGACCACGGGCGGCAACTGGATATTCGTCGTCGACAAGTCGGGACGCAAAGCCTACCGCCGCACCGTCAGCATCGCACGCCAGAACCCGCAGTACTACGAGGTGACCGACGGACTGGAGCCCGGCGAGCGCGTCATCACCAGCGGCTACGAGGCCTTCAAGGACAACGACGTGCTCATCATCAAGTGACGGGCCGCAATACAACGTACAGGCACAAACGACAATAAAAACACACCGATAAAATACACCGACATGATAAAGATAGACAACATCACCAAGACCTTCCGCACGGAAGAAGTGGAGACCGTGGCCCTCAACGGAGTGAGCCTCGAAGTAGAAGACGGCGAATTTGTCGCCATCATGGGACCCAGCGGCTGCGGCAAGTCGACCTTGCTCAACATCCTCGGCCTGCTCGATAACCCCGACTCCGGACAGTACCTTCTCGACGGCAAGGAGGTGGGCGGCCTCCGCGAGAAGCAGCGCACCGCCTACCGCAAGGGGCGCATAGGCTTTGTGTTCCAGAGCTTCAACCTCATCGACGAGCTCACCGTAGAGGAGAACGTCGACCTGCAGCTGCGCTATCTCGACATACCCAAGGCCGAACGGCGCAAGCGCGTCACCGAGATCCTGCGCAAGGTGGGCCTCAGCCAGCGGTCAAAGCACTACCCCCAGCAGCTCTCCGGCGGACAGCAGCAGCGCGTGGCCATCGCAAGGGCCGTCGTAGGCAAGCCCAAGCTCATACTCGCCGACGAACCGACCGGAAACCTTGACTCCAAAAACGGACTCGCCATCATGCAGCTCCTCTCACAGCTCAACGCCGAAGGCACCACCATCGTCATGGTGACCCACTCGCAGCACGACGCCGCCATGGCCACGCGCACCGTCAACCTCTTCGACGGACAGGTCGTGGAGCACGCCGAGTGCTGACCCTCCGGCCGACAGATCCACACATACCAAGAAAAAAACGTACATGATGAAAAGCCTCATATACCTCTTCCGCCGCTACAAGGCGGCCACACTGCTCACGCTGCTCGGACTGGGCGTGTCGGTAGCGACCTTCTACCTCTTTCTGACGCAGGTCGCCTACAACAGCACCTATAACCACTGCATACCCTTCCACGAGCGCACCTTCCGCCTCGAGATGTGCAACCAGCAGGAGTGGAGCCCGCTGATATGCCGGCCCATAGAGCAGCTGCTCACCGATGTGCCGCATGTCGAGAAGATACAGTCGACCGACATGTCGATCCATCCCAACATCCAGGACGTGAGCGTCGGCCAGCATGAGGTGGGCGTGGAGATCTGCAACGCCTCCATGCCCGGACCCGAGTTTTTCGGCACCAGAATGGTCAGCGGCAGCCTCAAGGACTGGACGACGGAAAACACGGCCATCGTCACCCGCTCCGCCGCCCGGCGCCTCTTCGGCACCGAGGATGCCGTCGGACGCTCCTACATGCGCGACCTGCGTGCCGGCGAGAAGATGACGGTCACCGTCGCCGGCGTATGCGAAGACCTGCCCGACAACTGCTCCTTCGCCTACGACGTCTACGAGCAGCTCGGCAACGAGAACATCGAGAACGGGTCGGAATGGGCGTACCACATCTACGTGCGCCTCGACAATGCAGCCAATGCCGGCAAGGTGGCCCACGATGTGAAGGTACAGATCATGAAGTCTTTCGGCTTCACCGACGAGAAGACGTTCGACCGGCAGGTGGGCATATCCTTCCGCCTCGCGCCCGTCGACGAGATCTACTTCTCCGGCGTGTCACCCGACGACCGGGGCAACCACAATCTCGTGGCCGTGCTGGGCGTGTCGGCCGCCGCCATCATGCTCTTCGCCCTGCTCAATCTGCTCAACTTCACCCTCTCCGTCGTGCCGATGCGCATACGCGGCATCAACACGCGGCGCGTCATGGGCGCCTCCACCGCCGTCCTGCGCCTGGGCATGGTGGCTGAGAACGTGGCCGTCGCCCTCATCGGCACCGCCGTCGCAGCCCTGCTCGTGCTGGCCTTCGCCCGCAACGCCGCCTGCATGCAGCTCGTGTCGGGCAGCATCGCCTTCGCCGACCATCCCTGGCTCGTTGCCGCCACCATAGGCACGGCCCTGCTCACGGGCGTGCTCTCGGCCGTCATACCGGCATGGTACAGCACGTCGTTTGCCCCGGCGCTCGTGCTCAAGGGCTCGTTCGGCCTGTCGCCCCGCGGCCGCCGTCTGCGCATGGCCATCATGATGCTGCAGTTCTGCGCCGCCTTCGTGCTCACGGTCTATGTCGGGGTGATGGCGGCCCAGTCGCACTACATCTTCCACAGCGACTACGGATTTGACAAGGACGAGGTGTTCTATGCCGCCCTCTCGCAAGACGCCATGGGCAAGAAGGAAGCCATACGCGCCGAACTCAAGCGGCTGCCCTTCGTCACCCATGCCGGATACGCTCAGTCGGTCATCGGCGGCGGCGACAACTACATGACGTGGGGCCGCAGCAACGACGACCACCGCGTCACCTACGCCGCCCTGGCCTGCGACGCCGAATATCTGCAGACCGTCGGTATCAAGGTCGTGCAGGGACGCTCGTTCGAGGAGACCGACAAGGACAAGGGCGCCTATATCGTCAACCGGGCCATGATGAGGACGTGCAACTGGACGCACCTCGACGCGCCGCTCTTCCCCGGCAGCGACGGCAGCCAGAACTACAACATCGTGGGCGTGTGCGAGAATTTCCGCCTCTACACCGTGCGCAAGGACAATGCCAACGCCTGTGCCGCCTTCTTCATACCCGGACCCGACATGGAGTCGTGGGGCGACAACTGCAGATACGTGTTCGTGCGCACCGCCAAGGGCTACGACAAGGTGGAATCCAAGCACAGGATCGCCGAGACGCTCTCGCGCATCGACCCCTCGGCGCCCTACGAGGTGCGGTTCCTCGACGACCGCCTGCAGGACACCTACGCCGATGAGTTCCGCTTCATCGCACAGGTCAGGGCCTTTGCCCTCATCAGCATCGTGGTCACCGTCATAGGCGTGTTCTGCCTCACCCTGTTTGAGATCGAGTACCGCCGCAAGGAGATTGCCATACGCAAGGTCATGGGCAGCACCGTGGGCCAGGTGGTGGGTCTCTTCACCTCCCGCTACATTCTGCCCCTCCTCGTCTCGTTTGCCGTGTCCGTGCCGATAGCCCTGTGGCTCGCCCAGCAGTGGTTGCAGACCTTCACCGAGCATACGTCCATAGTCTGGTGGCTCTTCCCCCTGGCCCTGCTCCTCGTCTCCGCCGTCGTGCTCCTCACCGTCACCGCACAGTGCTGGCGCGTGGCCACAAACAATCCCGTCGACAGCATCAGGACGGAGTAGCGATGCATTCCGCCATAAGATAATACGATGCAGGCGATGACCGCACAGTCACCGTAAGTACAGCATAGTATAGGCATAGCGCAAGGGACAACCGCACGCGGCATAGCGCAAGGGACAACCGCACGCGGCATAGCGCAAGGGACAACCGCACGCGGCAACCAGCCCCGTAGGGGCGACATAATATAGGGTAGGGCCTCGGCCCTACCATTTTGGATGGCACACAATACGTTGCCCCTGTAGGGGGCGCATAATTAAACCAAACGGAATTGAATTATGCGCCCCCTACAGGGGCAACGCTTGAGGTTACCGCTTGAGGTAGGGGCGAGCCCCTACCCTATACTATGTCGCCCCTACGGGGCTTCTCCACCCAATCACCTAAAAAAAGAGCGTAGAGGCTGGTGCTCTACGCTCTTTTTGTGTGTTGTTCCTCGGGGAAGATGTTATTCCTCGGGGACATCGGGTGCGGTCTGTTGCCAGACCGCACATTCTTTCTTATTTCTTCACGACTTTCTTTCCGTCGATGATGACAATGCCCTTGGCCTTCTTGGCATCGACACGGATGCCGCCGATGGTGTATGCCTTGCCGTCGGCCGTCTCTACGGTGATGCCGTTGATGCCGGTCGCACTGGTGATGGTCCAGGTGATGGTGGCACCCTCGACAGGTTCGCCGCTGGCGTCGATGAAGTAGCCGGTGGGGATGGTCATCGTGTAGACACCGGGAGCGGTGGCAGCCTCGTCGAGGTTGATCTCATACTGGTAGACGGGAGCCGACCAGTCGTCGGGCCAGATGGCATAGGGGTCGTCGCTGTAGATCACAGTACCGTCGGGAGCGGTGATCGACACCTTGCCGTCGGAAGAGGTATAGTCGTCGGAACCGTCGCCGATGCTGATGACGATGTGCTGGAGCGACTCTACGGTGCTGCCGGCCTCGGGATCGGTGGTGAAGAGGCTGGTCTGGGGCTTCTCCTCGCCCAGGGTGTAGTAGAGGGTGATCGGCTCGTTGGTGCGACCGGTCATGAGGTCGTTGTCATACCAGGTCTTGTCGCCGAAGACACCCGAGGGGATGTCGATGGTATAGTCGCCGGCGTTCTCCTCGGCGGTGAGCACGGAGTCGAGCGTGATGACGGCCATGTTGCCGTTGGTCGGGTCAGCGGCGAGCGTAGCGGTGAACGACTTGCGCTCGGCACGGTTGTAGACGGTCACGGGAGTCTCGTTGACGTAGATGGTCTCGTCGGCCGTGAGACGGATGGCAGAGAGCGACTGCAGGGTGCTCTCGCTCTCAGGATCTGCGGTGACGCTGATCTCGGCCGTGGGGGCCTCGATGACCGTGTAGGAGAAGTACACCTTGGAGTCCTTCACCTCGGCATTGTAGCCGGTGCCCAGCGAGTAGACGGAGTCGCCCAGACAGATGGTGTAGGTGCCGGGAGTGGTGATGGCGGGATCGAAGGTGATGACGAAGCCGTCGTTGTTGTCGCCGCCGCTGAGCACGGCCTGCTGTACCTTGACGGTATCGGTGCCGTTGATCTGCAGAGCCCATGCCTCATAAGCCTCGCCCTCACCGGCGTTGTAGGCGATCCAGTCGGTGTCCTCAGACTTTTCGGGGTCGGAGGTGCAACGGATGGTGGACAGTTCGTTGACGACAGAACCCTCGATGGGGTCGGTGATGAAGTCGTACGTACCCTTGTTCTTGTAGTAGGTGAAGGTCCAGGTGGTCTCGGGCATGTACTTGCCGTACTTGCCGCCGGTGGTGTCATACTGCTCGTTGACGATGACCGCCTCGTTGATGGTGATGGAGTACTTGTGGGTGGTCTTGAAGCTCTCGGTGCTGGTCACCGTTACTCTCTTCAGGCTGCGCGGACTCGGATTGCTGATGGCCTTGAGCGGCATGATCTTTCCGGTGGTGAGATCGGTGATGACGGCCTGCTGGCGTCCTTCGGGCTTGTGGATGTAGGTATCCTCGTCGAAGGTGAGGATGAAGGCCGACTTGGTCGTCACCTCGCCGTCGGCGATGGTGCTGGCGGTGGGCAGAAGGTCGGCGGTAAGCTCGTCGCCGGGATTGAACTTCACGTCGCCGGCGATGTTGCCGTGGTCCATGCCGTCGGCGCAGGTGAGGCCGAGGAAGGAGAGGCGCACGTTCTTTCCGCTGATGATGTCGGCGGTGAGGGGCACGGTGTACTCTATGCCGGTGCGGCCGCTGGTCTCAGAGGTGATGCCTTCGGTCACATCGTACTGGTACTTGCGGTCGGCGGCATCCTGGTAGGTGAAGCGCACACCGGAGAAGGTGTAGGCTGCAGCGTCGGAGAAGTAGACCTTGAGGTCGGAGGTGAGGGTAGCGCCGCTCTCGGGAGTGAACTCGGGCTTGATGTTGCCGTAGTTCTTCTCCTTGAAGGAGACGGTAGAGAAGCTATACGAACCGGCATGGGCGCCGTCGGTGGAAGCCATCGAGCCGTCGGCCATGGTGA
>CAVHOL010000052.1:0-18994 GCA_963637655.1 bacterium
ACATAAAACAAGAAAATATAGACCTGTGCTAAAATTTTATCCACGGACTTATGCAACTGTGCCATACTGGGACAGCAGAAATGCCTTGTCGAAATGGGCAAAAAAGTTCTTCAGATACTTGTCTGCCTGCATATTGGAATTCAGTTCACGCCTCGCCACGTCTGCCTTGCCTGCCGTGATGAGATTGTACATTTTCTTCTTGAAATCCTTCACATCAGCAATGTACCTGCTGATGAGTTGGTATACATTGAAGAAATGTTCGTTGCGATAATCCAGTTCTCTCTTCAAAAAGCCGTTGATGCGTACAAGTTCTGCCTTCATGGTCTTCTCCTTGTCTATGGATGCCTGTAGAGAAGAGTTGGCCTGTTTTATCTGCAGGAAAAGTGCCTCCCTTTGCTTGCCGCGCCGCCATACTTTGCGGAGAAGCAACGCGATACACGCCAGTGCCGCCATCAACAACACGATAACGCCATATATTCCACAATTCTTGTAGTGGAGTTCCTTTTGATATTGGCGTATAATGGCCGTTTGCGCCTTGGCCAATTCGAGACTGCGCAGTTTGTCGTTGAACGTCTTTGCATTGTCCGAACACAACATCACATACCGCAAAGCCCTTTCGGTATAGAGATGGAGGTAAGGTGTATTGACAAGATAAAGCAAAGCGCCCGACTCTCTATTGGATGAACCTACATCATTGATGGCCGACAGTATCATATTGTGCAAATGCCCGACAGTATCTTTTCTGAGCCAATAGAGTCTGCCGAGCGCAGCATAGATCATCGCCGCCTTGACAGACGGCTGGGAGGTGGAAGAAAGTTCACGTTCCAGCGACTTGACATTGTTCCTGTAGGCCGTTATCGACTCATAGTACAGGCGTTGCCATGAACCTTGGGGCAGATAGCGTCCATATTTGTCCCAGGCTAGCCTTCGCCGCCCGTCTATTTGTGATACAGGATCGACATAGTGGGTTCTGTTGGCATACTCTATCAGCAGCTCTGCCATTTTAGGACGGACGGTTTCCGGCATACGGGCAATCGGGCCAAGACTGTCGATGCTACGGCTGGCCAGAACATTCTCCCCGCCCAACACCTTCAGCATGGCCTTGTCTACCCTGAATTCCAATTCAGTATCGGCCATACCATGGGCTTTGGCCAGCTCTATACCCCGATCAGCATATCGTTCGGCCGAGTCAGGACAATATTTCTGGTAAGCCCGATAGAGATTCTTGTAACAGTCGCACCGCTCCTGCACACTGCTACCGGAATTGTACATTTTTTTCAGCAGTGCTATTTCTGCCTGTTTCTGACGGTCAGCCTCATGACAGGCAGCAACGGCAGAGTCGAGTCTCTGCAGGTCTTTCCCTATATCTATCTGGCTGTAAGCACAAGAACAGGACAACAGCGGGAAACACATCATGCAGACAATGATAAGTCGCTTCATAAATAGATATAAGCAAAAACCATACCACAAAACGACATGGGTACAGACCGACTGACGCCATGCATCTTCGTCAAGATACAAAGACCTTGTTCCAAGCAAACATATCCGTTATAGTGACGGTGAAAAAGAGGGGAGAGATATGCGTCAGTTCATGTCCTTGCGTACACACCCTTGATTGCGCCGCTGACAATAGCGCTCGCACTGCATACAGATGTCATAGCCAAGCATGGCCCCAAGAATAAAATCCTCTTCTGGGGTCAGTTCGTTGAGCGGTCGGGTGACAATGAGACGAATGGCATCGAGACACTCCTTGCGTCCGAAAAAGAGATTGAGACGGTCGTTGCCCACTGGCTGTACGATATAACTGATGTTCTGATGCTGCAAGCGCTGTATGGCAAACTGCTCATATTTCTTGTTGAACGTGAAAAGTACCATACGGCGGACTCCCTTCTGGTATTCGTAGATATGGTTCATCAAGACTTTCATGTCGACCGGATTGATTTCTGCTTGCATCATGTATGTAGGCTATTGTTGTTTGTCGCTGCAAATGTACGACTATCCCCACCGCCTTGCAATACCTAAAAAATATGAATTGCGCCACAAAGAGAGACCAGCGTTTCTCCTTGCGGCGCAACCGTATCTTCCGTACCCCACTCCATCAGAAAGGAAATACCGGCACGGACAGTGATGTCATCAATATCCGAAGATCTCTTCCGTGCTCAACCGGCGGATAGGCCCGATCTTCTCCAATCCCTTGATGTCAAGGTTTTCTTCGTCGCCGAGTATCAGATAGCGGTACGGCTTGTGGGCCATGGTCTCCTGCTCGAACTTGACTATGTCTTGCAACGTGACAGCGGGAAGAGCGTTGTACACCTTCTCGTCAAGGCAGTAGTCTATGCCAAGACGCTTTGCGGCAAAATACGCATTGATGATGCCAAACTTGACGGTGCGTTCCGATGCCAGACGCTTCGTCAGGGCTTGCTTGGCCAGTTCGAAGGATTTTTCAGACTGGGGCATGGTGTCGATAATCTCGTTGAAGGTATGGATGCAGTCCATCATCTTGTCGTTCTGGGAGATGATATAGGTTCTCGTCGTCTCCGGATCGGACTTTCTCCACGGCATGGAATAATAGGCATTTGCACTGTAAGCCAGACCACGGCTCTCACGAAGTTCCTGGAACACGACAGTGTTCATGCCACCGCCATAGTACTCATTGAACAAGGAGATGACAGGAGCGTGTTCTGCAGTCCACTCACGGCCTTCGTTGTGGTACTGTATCATATAGATATTCTTGGCCTTGTAGGGGGCGAGATAAACTTCGTTGACAGGGGTCTGCTCGAAAGTATATGGTTTGCCTACAGGCACGGGCTGCAGTTTTTTGGCTACCTTATGCGTTTTGTCCATCACGCCGGCAAAGTCCTGCACGCTCGACGGTCCGTAGTAGAGCAACGTATGCTCATAGCGGGAAAGGCCCTTGACCAGATCGACAAGCTGCTGCGGATCACGGCTGCGCATGTCGGCAATGGAAGGTACGTTGAGCGAACCGTTGTACTTGCCGTACATGCCATAATCTCTGAGATGGCTGAAGTTGACCTTCTGACTGAGCTTGTTGTCCTTGCGCCATTTCTCCTCCTGGTCGACATAGTTGGCATAGGCCTCCTTGTCTGCCTTGGCGTTGGCAAGGAAGTTCTCCATGAGGGCTACGGCCTCTTTCAAGTTCTCGTTGAGTCCCGTG
Source organism: bacterium (assembly GCA_963637655.1). Lineage (GTDB taxonomy): Bacteria > Bacteroidota > Bacteroidia > Bacteroidales > Bacteroidaceae > Prevotella. The sequence goes on from CAVHOL010000052.1 coordinate 3,176, forward strand.
AGCTGGATGTTTGTGGCATTGTCGCCTACACTGATGCTCATCGAGCAGGCCAACTTGTAGAACTGCTGTTTGAGTTGCACGGAACTCATCTTGTCGGTGCCGAGGAAATCGAAGTATTGTGCCGCTTGAGACAACCACTTGTCGGCCTCATTGCCAAACTCATAGCGGTAGACTGCGGTGAAGAGGCCGTTGGTCTCATTCTTGACATACAGCACAGGAAGCCCTTTCTTGGTTGTGTAATGGGTGAGGTCGCGCTTGAAGTCAACAAACTTCGGCTGGATAGGTTCCACCTTGGAGTTGGCTATCTCGGTGACAAAATCGCTCTGCTTGTCGCGATTGGCCGGGATGCCCGTGATCTGCGGTTTTTCTATCTTCTTCTGCGAGGGGTCTTCTCCCTGGCGCTTATATACGGCTACATAGTTGTCACCGAAGTAGCGTTTGGCAAAATCCATTATCTGTGCCTTGGTAATGTGGGAGATGCGGTCGAGATACCCTACGGCATCACTCCACTCCTGACCGTTGATGAAAGCATTGACAAAAGCATCGGCACGGTTGCTGTTGTCATCCATCATGGTATAGTATTGCAACTTCATGTTGCTGATGACCGAAGGAAGAAGGTCGTCGGAGAACTCGCCCCGCTTGAGTTTTTCAATTTCGGCCAGCATCAGGTCCTTCACCTCGTCGAGCGTCTGTCCTTCATTGGGATTTCCGGCAAGAATAAATGTGGAATATTCGCTCATGGCATCAATGCCGGCTCCGGCGCTCATACACTTCATCGGATGGTTGATATTGATATCAAAAAGACCGGCCACACCATTGTTGAGCATGTTGGAAATGACGTTCAGCGTATCGTTCTGCAGCGAAGCAGCAGGACCGAACTTCCAGCCCAGCATGATGTTCTCGGCTTCCAGTCCTACAACCGTAGTGTCGGTATGGGCGACAAGGTCTTTCACCGGTGCATAATACGGAATGCTGAGGTTGGGATTTTTCTTCCAGCCGCCGAAATACTTGTCGATGATGGCCACTACCTGGTCGGGATCGAAATCACCGGCCATACAGATGGCCACATTGTTGGGCACATAGTATTGACTGAAATAATTCTTGATATTGACAATCGACGGATTTTTCAAGTGCTCCTGTGTACCGATGGTACTCTGTGTTCCATAAGGATGGGTGGGGTACAGCTTGGCATTGAGGGCTTCCCATTCTTTGCGGTTATCCTGGGCAAGGCCGATATTGTATTCCTCGTAGACAGCTTCCAGTTCGGTATGGAAGCCTCTGATGACCATATCAAGGAAACGGTCTGACTGTATGCGTGCCCAATTCTCCACCTCGTTGGAAGGGATATCCTCCGTATAGCAGGTCACGTCGTTGCTGGTATAAGCATTGGTGCCGATAGCTCCGATGCACGACATGAGTTTGTCATACTCATTGGGGATATTGTACTTGGCGGCCAACTGGGAGATACTGTCTATCTCATGGTAGAAAGCCTTGCGTTTGACAGGATCGGTGATATGACGGTATTGCTCGAAGCGGTTTTGTATGGAGTCCAGCAACGGGGCCTCGCGCACAGGATCAGACGTACCAAAACGGTGAGTACCCTTAAACATAAGATGCTCCAAATAGTGGGCCAGACCTGTCGTTTCGGCCGGATCATTGCGGCTTCCCGTACGCACGGCTATGTAGGTTTGGATACGCGGTGTCTCTTTGTTGACAGAGAGATACACCTTCAGCCCATTGTCAAGCGTGTAGATACGGGCTTTGAGTATGTCGCCCGGTACGCTTTGGTAGGTGTACGTCTTTGCCTGTGCCCCGCACCCGAGAGCCACCAGGCAAGATGCAATAAAAAATCTGATGTTCATATTATATATAATGTAATGTCTTGCTTACAATCACAAACCGCGTGCCTTGTATATCTTGTCCTTGGCATCGTTGATTTCCTGAAATTTCTTTTCAGCCGACCGCCGCACGTCCTCGCCCAACGTCGCCACGCGGTCGGGATGATGCTTGAGAGCCATGGCGCGATAGGCCGCCTTCACCTCATCATTGGTAGCAGAAGAAGAAATGCCCAATACCTTGTAGGCAGCCTCAAGACTGTCGGCGCTGTCACCCAGCGAAAGCATGCTGTCAAGATCGGCCCGGGAAAGTCCGAGTCCTGCAGAAACAAAACGCAGGGCCTCCATTTCCTCCACGGGTACTTTTCCGTCGGCCTTGGCAATCACGACAAGATAGTTGAGCAACTGCAAACGCTGCTCATAAGCCAGATGACGGGACATCTGGCCGCAGGCCTCGCTGATGGTCGTCCTGTAACGGTCCGGCCCCATCATGTCCTGCTGCTGAAACAGGCGGCGCATGATCTGCTCACCCTCCTGTACGGCCACCTCACCGAAATTCTGACGCAGAAACGCACGTACCGTTTCCATCTCTGAGTGCATGACACGCCCGTCGGCCTTGACGATGTAGGAAGACAAAACAAGAAGAGAAAAAAGAAAAGAATTGCGTTGCCCCTCATAGCGTTGCTGTTCGTTGTCCGGGGCACCTTCATACTCACGGTTGACATACGCACCCGCATCATCATTCCCGCTCTTCAGAGCTTTGTCGAAAATCCATCCCAACGCAAATCCGGCTAAAGCGCCCAACGGTCCTCCGTGGCAGAAGCCAAGAAATCCTGCTATCCATTTCATATCGTACAGTATTGTATAGGCGTGTTCTGAAGGTCACACGCATTATTATTGAAAATGCAAAAGTAGCGCATTTCGTACAAGACGCCACCATATACATTACTAAAAAAGCGTAAAACGCCACCTTTCCCGCCTTAGTAATGTTCAAAAAATAACTTGAGCAAGTTTGTCGAATATGCCAATGTCTGTTTTCTTGTCTAATTCTCCCTGTCTTTTTGCCGTTTTCGTGACTTCTTTTCAGTCACATAGCTCGCTATGCTCCTTCAAAGAAGTCAGCAAAACCGTCTAAAAATACAGGGCAAACTTGCACAACTTATTCTTTTCACATTACTTACAGGTCGGCATACACCGGTATATCGCGCAAGAAGGAACACGATCCGCCGGCATAGTCCACCTTGCAGCAATAGTGCTGCAGGCCATTGCTGACCACAAGATAGTCTACATGCAAAAGCAGGTTGTAGGCCATCACCTGATCGAACACTTGCTGCGTGATCGCGACAGAAGGCGCCTTGTACTCTACTATCATCCGCGGACGGAGGTCACGTCCATATAAGACACTGTCTGCCCGCAACGGTTTGTTGCCGATTTTCAGCGCCACCTCGTTGGCCATCAAAGCCATCGGATAACCTTTGTGCTCCATCAAAAAATGCACGAAATGCTGTCTCACCCACTCCTCTGGCGTCAACGACACATACTTGCGGCGCAACACATCAAACACCAACGGACGCTCCCTCGTACCTGACAATTTTATGGCGAAGGGGGGAAGATTTAATTGAATCATTTTATTACCTTTGCAAACTATACATCGGCACGGCTGGCTGGCCTGCTGCCGGAAAAGGGATGAGCATACAAAGTTACCCTATTTCGGACAAAAGGCAAAACAACAGGACTACATTTTGTCCCGCCCTACCCCATACCGACGTAAAACATACACGCACACCTTATGGCTGAAAAGAAAATTACCGCTACGTATGACTCTATCATGCGCGACCTGAAGGCCGGAAAATACGCCCCCGTATACATACTGATGGGGGAAGAGTCCTTCTACATCGACAAAATCAGCGACTACATCGCCGACCATGTACTCGAACCCGATGACCGCGACTTCAACCAGACAATCATTTTCGGGGCAGACGTGACCGCAAGCCAGGTAGCCGACTCTGCCAGAGCATACCCCGTGATGCCGGCACAGCACCGCGTGGTCATCGTCAAGGAGGCACAAGGCCTCCAGTCTCTTGACGCTCTCGAGAAATACATGGAACACCCTGTAGCCTCTACCGTTCTCGTCATCTGCTACAAGAACGGCACCATAGACCGAAGAAAGAAAATCATCGGCAAGGCAGACGCAGTCGGCATAGTCTTTGAAAGCAAGAAAAAGAAAGAATTCGAACTGCCCAACTTTATCACAAACTATCTCAAGACCCGAAAGGCAAGCATCGACACCAAGTCGGCCGAAATGATAGCGCAATCTGTCGGAGCAGATCTGCACAGGCTCATATCCGAACTCGACAAACTCCTCATCGCTCTCCCCCAGGAAGACAGAAGGGTGACACCCGAACTGGTAGAACAGCAAATCGGCATCAGCAAAGAATTCAATGTTTTCGAACTGCGTGACGCCATTGTCGAAAAAGATGTCCTTAAGGCAAACAGGATAGTAAATTATTTTGACAAAAATCCCAAAGCCGGATCACTGTACTCCTTTCTCCCGATGCTCTTCAATTTCTTCCAAAATCTGATGGTGGCGCACTACGCACCCGACAAAAACAACGAACGCGCCCTCGCTGCCTATCTCGAACAAAAGAATTTATGGGGCGTAAAAAGTTATCTGACCGGATTGAGAAACTACACCGCAAGAAAAACATTACAGATAATATCCAAACTACGCGATATCGACGCCAAAAGCAAGGGAATAGACAACCCCAGCACCTCGGCAGGCGACCTGATGAGGGAACTTATCTTCTATATCACCCACTAAATCCAGCCGATTTTCGCCCTCCATTTACCTATTTCCAGACTTTTCCCAGACCAAAATATCAGACCTAAACCTCCGTCAAAAGAGTAGTTTAGGTCTTTTTTTAGGCCCCATAACTTGCGATTTTCCGACACGCAAGACTACTTTTCAGATTCCGGATTTTTTGCCGATTTTTTCAAAATCCGGCTCGCCTGAATTTACATTTATGATTTATTAGCATTTTATTATCCAAAGAAACGAGACTCTACACTTGTATATTTGTTAACCGTTTACATATTCATAATTGTTGATTTTGTATTTTGTAAATTGTTTCTCATTGCTTGATTTGTATATTCAAAATCAAAATATCAATATTCAGAAACCTAAATGTATATGTATTCAACACTTATTATTCCTTATAATATCTTTAATATAAGTATTTTACACTAATTTTCAAAACAAAAGGTTTTACTTATTTATGGATATATACATGCAATAGAGCAAGCCTTTAAAAGAAAAATCACACGCAATGACATATAACGTACTAATCAATAGTATATTACGACAAATATCAAAACCTTTTCTTTTGCATAAGAAGCGCCATATGCAAGTACACTGGTCAACAATTTACATTTCCACAAGCCAGCAGGCTTTAATATTTACAAATATAAAAACACAAATCAACAATATTAAAAACAAAATCACGGAAGTTGTGATATGGAATTCGAAAAAATATATTTAACTTTGTAAAGTCGGCCGAAAACCCCGTCAAACGACGATCTTCACCCCGCAAAGACGATCTTCAACAAAATTCAGACAACAATGAAAGACAGAATCAAGAAACTGATGGAGTCTCTCCACATGACCCAACAAGTGTTCGCCGAACACATCAATATATCACCTGCCTCCCTAAGCAGCATCTTCACCGGACGCACACGCCCTACCCTCACCACCGTTGAAGCCATCAAGAACAGCATACCCAACATTTCAACCGACTGGCTGATGTTCGGCAACGGCCCAATGTATATCGGAGAAGATGACGGCCAGAAAGAGACTGCAGCCTCAACCGCCCGGCAAGAACACGACCAGATCTGTGATCAGGAACCCGCCCCGCCATCCGTAGAGTCCACACCCCGCCCCACTGACATATCATTTCGCACACATGAAAACGTCGCTCAAAATCCGCTTGTTGAGAAAGTAAAATATATTGACAAACCACAACGCAAGATCACCGAAATAAGAATATTCTACGACGACCAAACTTGGGAAACATTCGTTCCTCAGAAATGATCGGCAAATCCATCCTTGCGACAAATACCCCCGAAGCACAGTTCCGACCGATCCCCCACCCCACGGAAAACGCCACTTTGATACGAGGGTTATATGGAGGAAAATCCGTAACTTTGTCATCTGAAAAAGTACAAAGTCCAACGAATACACCATATATATAGATATGAGCAAAGGAAAACTGGCCAAATTCGCCGACATGGAAAGATACGAAAACGTGTTCCAGTACCCGTTTTCAGTCATTGAGAACGTACCGTTTGACATGAAAGGCAAATGGCACGAGCAATATTTCGGCAACAACAACCCCATCGTCCTGGAACTGGGATGCGGCCGCGGAGAATACACCGTAGGACTGGCAAAGATGTTTCCCGACATCAATTTCGTAGGTGTAGACATCAAAGGGGCACGTATGTGGACAGGGGCGACGGCTGCACTGAATGAAGAACTGAAAAACGTAGCCTTTCTCCGTACGAACATTGAGATTATCGACCGGTTTTTCTCCAAAGACGAGGTGCAGGAAATATGGCTCACATTCAGCGACCCGCAAATGAAGAATGTACACAAACGCCTGACCAGTACCTTCTTCATGGAACGTTACCGCCACTTTTTGGTAAACAATGGTACCATACACCTCAAGACCGACTCCAATTTTCTCTTCACCTATACCACCTACATGGTCAAGAAGAACAATCTTCCTGTACTCTTCCGTACAGAAGACCTCTACCACACCGACGGACTTGACGAGGAGACACGCAGCATACTTGGCATACAAACCTACTATGAGAGCCAATGGATAGAGCGCGGACTCAATATCAAATACATGAAATTCCATTTGCCGGCAGAAGGAGCACTGAGCGAGCCCGACATAGAAATACCCCTTGACGACTACCGCAGTTACAAGCGCCCCAAACGCAGTTCGCTGACCGTCGGCAAATAGCATCTACACCGCCAAGAGCACACAAAAAACGTACAATAACATTCCATATGACACTATATCCCAAACTGATCACCGATGCCCTGTCAACGGTCATCTATGCCGGCACCAAGAAGAACCTCGTAGAGAGCGGAATGGTGGCCGACAATCTCCATATTGACGGCATGAAGGTATCCTTCTCGCTCATTTTCCCGAGAGAGACCGATCCTTTTCTGAAGTCTACCGTCAAAGCCGCAGAAGCAGCCATACACTACCACATATCTGGCGACGTGGACGTGACCATCACCACCGAGTTCACGTCGAAGCCCCGTCCGGAAGTAGAGAAACTTCTTCCGCAGGTGAAAAACATCATTGCCGTCAGCTCGGGAAAGGGAGGCGTAGGCAAAAGCACCGTAGCAGCCAACCTTGCCATTGCCCTTGCACGGCTCGGATACAAGGTAGGACTCCTTGACGCGGACATTTTCGGCCCGTCTGTACCAAAAATGTTCGACGTAGAAGACGGACGCCCCTACGCCGTCAACAAAGACGGGCGCGACCTCATAGAGCCCCTTGAGAAATACGGCGTGAAGATCTTGAGCATCGGTTTCTTTGTCAACCGCGATACGGCGACCCTTTGGCGCGGCGGCATGGCCTCAAATGCGCTCAAGCAACTTATCGCCGATGCCGACTGGGGCGAACTTGACTATTTCATCCTTGACACGCCTCCCGGCACCAGCGACATACACCTTACCCTTCTTCAGACGCTTGCCATCACCGGAGCTGTCATTGTCAGTACCCCGCAGAGCGTGGCACTCGCCGATGCACGAAAGGGTATCGACATGTACCAGAACGACAAAGTGAATGTCCCGATTCTCGGACTGGTGGAAAACATGGCATGGTTTACTCCCGCAGAACTGCCCGAAAACAAATACTACATTTTCGGCAAAGAGGGATGCAAGAATCTTGCACGGGAAATGAACGTACCCCTGCTGGCCCAAATCCCCATCGTACAAGGCATCTGCGAAAGCGGAGACAGCGGCAAGCCGGCAGCCCTTGACAGCGAGACGGCAACCGGACTGGCCTTCATCAATCTGGCGCAGGCCGTTGTCACCGTCACCAACCGGCGCAACAAGGAGCTGTCTCCGACAAAGATTGTCAAGACCAAGTGACACATCCTTTGCACCCGCAAGAGCAAAAAAAATCCACACGGTGCTTGTCAATGGATGACAAGCACCGTGTGGATTTTTTCGTTGTAGAGCGTCGGCAACCGTCACTCTACGCTTTCCGACAGAGCGGTCACCAGTTCATGATTCTCTGCAAGAACGGCAGCAGTTCGTCTGCCATCAACCGTTGTTGGGCCTTGCTCGGATGTCCGCTGGCCCCGTAGCCGAGACTTCCGGTCTGCGGTGTGAAGTCAAAACGGTAGATCTCCCGGTCACCCTTTTTGCCGAAGTCCTTGCAGATACGGTCCAGCACGTCCTTCACCAGTCCGTTTTCCTTCTGCCCCAACATAGGCCCCGAGAGCAGGACAATTTTGGCCTTGGGGTAATACGAGCGTACCGTCGCGAGAAACAAGCGGTAGTTTTTCTCATAGAGAGCGACGTCATATCCGGGCGTCGAGAAATCGTTGGTACCGAGATTGATGCAGACCAGTTGCGGCTGATACTTGGAGAAATCCCATTTTTCGTCATGCCTGTTGAACAAGGTATAGCCGTACTGCCACGGCATGCAGTCCACCGAACCCTTTCCCGGTCCGTTGTAATTGCGGTACATACCTATGCCGCTACGAGAGATGGAAGTATGCAAGGCGCAAAGACTGTCGCTCACAATATTGGCATACGTCAGAAAATGGTTTTCCGTCGCATCCTCGTACGGGTCTGCACCATCGGTACTCTCCACACCATAACCGCAGGTGATGGAGTTCCCGATAAATTCGATCTTTCTTTCCGGCAAAGCCGGGGATTCCACCAGACGGCATCCCGGATCAAGAACAAAACCTCTGAACTCCGGTTCACGGAACAGACCTTCTATCACATACATCAGCCGCACTTGGTGTACGCCCTTCGGCAAGGCCGTGGCAACGCTGACCACTGAGTCACAAGCCGCCTCGAATGCCACCTTGAAAGGAGCGGAACCGTCTATCTGCGCCATGAAAAATCCGGTATGAGGACGGCACATCACCCGCAATGAAGTACCTTCAAAACGTGCCATAATTGCCGTTCCGGGGAAATTGAACCTCGCCACTCCTTTCTTGGCAAAGCTCACCCGTCCCACATATTGTATCGCCGGATCAGAAGCGGAGACGACCGTACCTTCTACCGGAAGCGTATGCGATGCAAACGCCACTGCTGCAAATGCGCCGAGCAGTACCGAAGCCATGTATCTCTTTATCATTGTCATAAAATCAATCATTTAGTATTGGTGTGCCATTCTCGCCTGTCGCAGTTTTGACGACAGGTAGCCCTTGCCCTGTCCAGGCAAGATATCCGCCTTCCATATCCACTACATGCAGCCCTGCAGCCGTCATCTTTTCCGCGGCATCGTGGCTTCGGCGTCCGCTCCGGCAATACACGTAGTAGGTCTTGGCCTTGTCGAGCCGCTCCATGCCCTGCGCAAAGGTTTCTGCATCGAGCCAATCGAGCAAAACAGCCCCAGACAGATGGCCTTCGGCATACTCGTCCGGACGGCGGACATCGAGTACGACAGCGGTACTGTCAGCCTGTACACTCTTTTGAAAATCTGCCGGGGACAATACAGGTATCCGTTCACCGGCATCACACGACGAGACACAGAGTCCCATAGCGGCCATTGCTGCAATCATCTTGTATTTCATATTTAGGTTCTAAAAAGTCTGCGACGGGAATATACAAACCCGTCTGAATACAAAAGTACAGAAAAAACGTGACATGCCCATTTTGCATTCTGTATATTTTCACCCGCCGATTTCCGCTTTCGGCGAAATGTCGTACCTTTGCACTCCATGCCAATAATTTCATACAACATATGTCAAAAGTAAAAATCAGTACCGACAAGGGCGACATCATCGTCCGCCTCTACGACAAGACCCCGAAACACCGCGACAACTTCCTCAAACTCGCAAAAGAAGGATATTTCGACGGAACACTTTTTCACCGCGTCATCAAAGATTTCATGATACAGGGCGGCGATCCTGAAAGCAAGAATGCACCGGCAGGAAAAATGCTGGGAGCCGGGGGACCGGGATACACCATCGATGCAGAGATCCACTCCCCCGAGCTGTTCCATAAGCGAGGAGCATTGAGCGCCGCAAGGCTCGGCGACGAGGTCAACCCGAAGAAAGAGAGCAGCGGCAGCCAGTTCTATATCGTATGGGGAAAGGTGTACAAGCCGGCAGAACTCAAGCAGATGGAGCGTCAGATGGCCATGCAGCAAGAGCAGGACACCTTCAACCGTCTGGTCGGCGAGCACCGTTCGGAAATTATCACCCTTCGCAAAAACCGCGACCGTGCTGCACTGCAAGCCTTGCAAGACCAACTGGCCGAAGAGACCAAACGCCTCTGCCAGGAAGCGGGGAAACCATCCTTCACGGCAGAGCAGACCGAAGCCTACACTACCGTCGGCGGCACGCCCTTTCTTGACAACGCCTATACCGTGTTCGGTGAAGTGGAAGAAGGACTTGATGTAGTAGAAGCCATACAGAACAGCGAGACTGCACGCGGCGACCGTCCCAAGACAGACATCAGCATGCAGGTCACCGTTGTGGAAGAATAGACCGCATGCCTGACGGAAAATACCGACATACCGTCATAAGAAACGCGAAAGCCACTTGCATACCATTGCAAGTGGCTTTCGCGTTTTTGTCTATTACTCTATTACTGCTGCTGCACGATCTCTTCCAGCGCCAGGCTCAGCTGGTCCGGACAACTGGTATTCTTCATGCCGCAATGCGTTCCTTTCAGCCTTGCGATGACATCGTCAGCCTTCATTCCGACCACCAGCTGGGACAGTCCGGACAAATTGCCGTTGCATCCACCGGTGAACGAAACGCTCTGTATGACATTGTCATCGTCTACCGTCAGGTCTATCAGACGGCTACAGGTACCCTTCGTATGGTATTCCAAGTGTTTCATGATGTTATTGTATTTTCTTTCTGTTTGGCTATGATACTTGTTTCAATTGCTAAGGCGCAGCCTTTCTTATACTTTTACAAAGATAGTGCAAAAAAAGAAGACCGGAGAATTATTCACTGACTTTTCTGTACCTTTGCATCCGTATGCACAAAAAGGGAAACAATTTCAGCGAGTCCGTATTGCATCCGTTCACGGCGGCAATCCTCTCATGGTTTCGGGAGAACGGACGCGCATTGCCATGGCGAGAGACAAAGGATCCGTATGCCGTATGGCTGAGCGAAATCATACTGCAGCAAACACGCGTCAGCCAGGGCCAGGCCTATTGGGAGCGGTTCATGCGGCAATACCCCTGCGTAGAAAACCTTGCAGCCGCGAGCGAGGACGACGTACTGCGGCTTTGGCAGGGACTCGGCTACTATAGCCGTGCCCGCAATCTTCTTGCCGCCGCCCGCCAGATAGCCGACATGGGCCACTTTCCCGACACCTACGACACTATACGCGCCCTCAAGGGGGTCGGCGACTACACGGCTGCCGCCATTGCCTCCATCGCTTTCGACCTTCCCACGGCAGTAGTCGACGGCAATGTATACCGCGTGCTTTCCCGCTATTTCGGCATTGACACTCCCATCGACACCACAAAAGGGAAAAAGGAATTCTCTGCCCTAGCCCAGTCGTTGTTGCCGCCGGACAAAGCCTCCGCCTTCAATCAAGCGATGATGGACTTCGGCGCCATACAATGTACGCCAAAGTCTCCAGACTGTGCCGTCTGTCCTCTGTCTGCGACGTGCGAAGCGCAGAACACCGGACGGACAGACGAACTGCCCGTCAAGCAGAAGACCCTGTCTGTCAAGACCCGCTACCTCACCTACGTCTACATCCGTCACGCCGGCATGACAGCCATCCATCGCCGCAAGAAGGGCGACATCTGGGCTGGCCTGTGGGAACCGTACAACGCTTCCGTGCACGAAGACACGTCCCCCGCAACACCTGCCGACCTCGCACAGGTCTTTCCCGAGATACACTCCGGCAGCCGACTGACACCTGTCGCCACAGGTGTGAAACATCTGCTCACCCATCGCCGGCTCATCGCCGATTTCTATCTGCTGGAGACCGACCGCCGCCCTTCGCTCCCGCCGGACTACATTTGGATAGAAGAGGCCGACATCCAACGGTACGGCATACCCCGTCTGATAGAGATTTTTTTGGAGAAACTGGTGAAGAGACCGTGAAAACGAACATAAAAATGCGTACCTTTGCACACCCTCATAAAAACCGTACTTTCAGGCGTGTTCCACAGTTCAGAACCCGCCTTCATACAAAGGATAACGCACAATGAAAAAATCAAGCAACGAGATTGACATGCTTCATGGGCCTCTGCTCATGAAAATCCTCGTTTTTGCCCTGCCGTTGGCAGCAAGCAGCATACTTCAGCAACTGTTCAATTCTGTCGACGTAGCCGTGGTGGGACGGTTTGCCAGCAGCCAGGCCCTCGCCGCCGTCGGAAGCAATGCGCCCGTCATCAGCCTGCTCATCAATCTCTTTACGGGACTGTCCATGGGTGCCAACGTCATCATCTCCAATCATATCGGACAGAGAGACGAGCGGAGCATACGCAATGTCGTCAATACCATAGGCATGGTATCCATCATATCGGGACTGCTGCTGCTTGTTGTGGGTATAGCTGTATCACGTCCTATCCTGACGATGATGGACACGCCGCCCGACGTGCTCGACATGGCCGTGACCTACCTTCGTATATTCTTCCTGGGCATACCGTTCTTCATGATATTCGATTTCGGTTCAGCCATACTCCGCAGCCGGGGCGACACGCGCCGGCCGCTGTACATTCTCGTCATCGCCGGTATTGTCAACACGGTACTCAATCTTGTCTTCGTCATCTGCTTTCATATGGGGGTGGCAGGTGTAGCCATCGCCACCGACATTGCCAATGCCGTAAGCGCAGCGCTCATCGTGTTGTTGCTCATGCGCGAACCCGAACCGTACCGTCTGCACTTGAAGGACATGCGTATCAAGTGGATCGAACTGCGCCGCATGATGCAGATCGGCATTCCGGCAGGTCTGCAGGGCATGGTATTCTCAGTATCCAACGTTCTGCTGCAGTCAGCCATCAACGGATACGGTTCATCGACCGTAGCCGGTTCGGCCGCTGCGCTCAATTTCGAATACTACTGCTATTTTCTGATTTCGGCCTTCAATGGTGCCGCCATCAGTTTCATCGGACAGAATTACGGAGCGGGAAAGAACGACCGCGTACAGCGCATCTTCTGGATATGCATGGGCCTGGGCGTCGTCTCCTGTGCCGGACTCAACACATTGTTTGTCCTTGGCGGCCATTTCTTCCTCAACCTGTTCTCCACCAGCGAGAGCGTACACCACTACGGAATGATACGCATGAAGGTAGCCTTGGCCACACAGTCCATTGCCTGCAGTTACGAAATAGCCGGATCGGCACTGCGCGGCATGGGCAAGTCTATGACACCCACCCTGCTCACCATCTTCGGCACCTGTTTTCTCCGTATCGGGTGGGTGTTCCTGCTCTGCCCGCTCCACCCGGGATTCACATTTCTTCTGACCGTATATCCCGTATCGTGGATCGTCACCGGCATACTTGTAGGTACGGCCTATGCCCTGCACTGGCGCAAAGTGCGGCGTGCCGAGCATGCCTGTACGGTATGTGCATGATGCCGTGCAGACATACCCTTGTCATAAGAAGAGATCGCGATGGGGCATCTTCGCCCCGTACTTTCTTCTGAGTTTTTCAAACAAGGCCATGGTGTCTTTCGAGAATCCGTGCCCTTTCCAGGTACTTGTGTTCGTGATCAGTATCCAGCATTGTCCGTCAGCGTAGCGCAGTACGATGGCACTTGTACCCGACAGCGACCCCGTACGCACCCACGGCCTTTTGGTCGGAGTGAAGTTCCAGCCCAGCGAAAAGCCACCGTCAGCCATCGGTTGCGTCATCAGTGTGACACTGCTTTTATTGAGAATGTCGGGCTTGCCCGGCAAAAAGTCGATTGCGGCTATCAGCCGGCTCAGTTCTGCAGCCGAGGCACACCATGCCCCCGCACCGGCAAGTCGGGGTATATCGTTCTCTCCATAGCACTTTTCTACCAGCCGGCCGCTGTTGTTGTACTCATAGACCGGTTCTGAGCCTTTGTGCATGTAGTACCTTACCTCGTTGGGACGACGGTCCTTGTAGTAATTGCCTGCAATATGAAAGTCGTAACACCCGGCCGGGTGCAGCACCTTCTCCTGCATAAACTGCTCATAGCCCATTCCCGACCTTTTCTCAATGATCATCGAGAGCAGCGTATAGCCCAAATTGGAGTAGCAAGACGACGTACCGGGCGTATAGCCAAGATGCCGCCGCAAGAGTATGCGCAGCAACGTGCGGTGGTCGGGCGGTGCAGCAAGACGGTTCTGCATGATGATGTAGCGCGTGGAGAACATCGGGTCGCCGGCATAATTGGTGAAGCCCGCCTTGTGACGGAGCAGTTGCTCGACGGTGATGTCGAAGTAGCGCTTGTCCTTGATGACACTGGTATACGCAGTATCGTTGAGTATTCCCTGCGGACCGAACACGCGGTCCGTCAGCCGTACACGCCCCATCTCGCGCAGTTTCATGATGCCGACGGCTGTCACCAGTTTCGAGACCGACGCCATACGCATGATGTGCGACGGTTCCATGGCAATGCCCCGTTCCTTGTCGGCCCATCCGTACCCGCGTGCATAGACCAGTGAGTCGCCACGCGATATGGCTAACTGTGCGCCGTTGAGTTCCCATCGGCGCAGATAGCGTTCCATGATGGAGTCCACCTCATGAAACTCCGGGCACATCGTGCGGGCATTCGTCAACGAGTCGTTGATGTGTGCCTTGGGCAATGTGGAGACCGCCGTCTCCTCGGTTTCTGCTGTACACCGCTTGCACATCTTCACCGTGAGCGGCACACCTATAGACAATATCAATATTGCGGAAAAGAGGCGTTTGTATTTCTTCTTCAGTCTTCTTCCCATTCCTTTTCTTTTTGTTTGCTCTACTACACGCAAAAAAACATGTCACGGACGGGTGTACCTTCCGTGACACCATGTTCACATTCTCGGCAGTCAAGCGCATTGCACTTTGATCGGTACGGATGGATTTTCGACATTTGGCCGAACATCTTCAGAAAGTTCAAGTCGTTGACATTCAGCCCGTGCGTATATTCCTTCGTACCACGCTTGTTCTTCGTGTTGTTTTACGGCAGCTCTGATAAGACAAAGGTAGGTATAATCTATCAAAAACGGGTTGAAAATCGAAGTTTTTGTATGGCCATCTATTCTTTTTGCTCATCTGAAAGCAAGTCCAAACTTGCAGTTCCTCCCGCTTAGGCAAGCTATGTTTTAGGAACGAAACGGCAGAAAGTTGCCTATACTTTAGGAAGATTTTGGTTTGTTTTTGCCTATGTTTTAGGAAAAAGAAGTATCTTCGCAACCGAAAGACTAACATACAACGCTATGATAGATAGACTATTAATGACTGATCTCCAACTATGGAGCGAGAAAGACAATCGCAAGCCGCTTGTCCTTCGAGGTGCAAGACAGGTAGGAAAGACTACGCTCGTTGATGAATTCAGCAAGCGATATGATGTATACATCAAGCTAAACCTCGAGCAAAGCGCTGATGCTTACATTTTTTCCAAGTCGGACAACGTCCGAGAAATCTATCAGTATCTTTGCGTCCAGAAGCATGTGGTCATTGATACTACCAAACGTACCTTGCTTTTTATCGATGAGATACAGAACGAGCCAAAGGCAGTATGGTATGACTTTTCCTGATTTCAGTAGACACTTTTTCGTTCTATTAACTGGAAAGGTAGA